>JASHOE010000073.1 GCA_030041275.1 Streptosporangiaceae bacterium | reverse complement strand
CGCAGGCATCACCGCGGCCGAGCCGGCGGCGCCGTGGAAGGCCGGGCCCGACCTGGACTGGTCGGCGGACGCCGTCGGGGCTAGCGGTGGCTGGGGTCCCGTCAATGGCTTCGGCTGGGCCGCCATCTTGGTTGAGCGGCTGGCTGAAGCCGAACGGGCATTCGCGGCCGTCCGGGCTCTCGTCGCTGACGCGAACGACAGCGCTGGCCTGCGAGCACTTCGACCAGCTCGAGCTGACGGCTAGCCAGATGGGCCTGAGCGAACCCTGCTTGCCGGCGTGGCCCAGGCACGCACTCGCTGCCTACCTTGCCGCCGGGAGGCTTGGCGACGCAGAGCGGATCATCAGCTGGCTGGATGAGACCACCACCCGAATGCCCTGTCGCTACCCCCGGATCGCGGCCGCGACCGGCCGAGCGTGGCTGGCGGAACTCAACGGCGAGTCCGCAGAGGCTGAGGTGCATTTCCAGGCGGCGCTAGCGTTGCACGCTGAGGTCGAGCTGCCGATCGAGCACGCCGAGACGCTGCTGGCTTACGGCAGCTACCTGCGCCGGTCTGGGCAGGCGCCGGCTGCTCGCCGGACGCTCAAGGCGGCAATGGACGTCGCGAGCGCGGCCTCAGCGGGCTGGCTCGCGGGCTTTGCGCGCGCCGAGCTGCGGGTGGCCGGCGGCCGACAGCGCGGGCGCGCTGCCACGGCTCGACTGACCGCGCAAGAGCAGCGGGTCGCGACGCTCGCGGCTGGTGGCGCGTCCAATGCCGAGATTGCGCGTCAGCTGTTCCTGTCGGTCAGCACTGTCGAGAGTCACCTGGAGCGCGTCTACGCCAAGCTCGGCATTCACTCGCGTTATGAACTGATCTCGCAGGCTGCACGTGACGGCTGGGACTCACCCCGCTAGTGCTTCGGCGATCGGCACTGGCCCGTCGGTCGGCAGCAGCTCGTCCGCGTCGAGCCGGTCGGCCGCGACCGTGCCGAGTACCGCTGAAACCGGCGGTCCGCCATCGGGAGCACACACGGACGCGTGCAGCCGACGCAGCACTGTCACCTGCCGAGCCAATCCCTCGATCTTCGCCTCGACGAGCCGGGCGGCGGCGTCCCGCTGACCCTGGCTGACCGTCCGGCCCGCGGCCAGTCGCGCGAGCGGCTTGACCTCCTCGAGCCGGAAGCCGAGGTCCTTGAGGGCCAGTGCGGCAGCGATGTATCCGCCGTACTCCCGCGGGTACTTACGGGTACCGCCGGGTGACCGCCGAGGCTGCGGCAGGATGCCCAGCTCCTCGTAGTACCGGATGGTACGGCTGCTGACGCCGGCGTCCTTGGCGAGCTGTCCGATGCTGACCAGGCCGGCGCCATCCTCGCTACTCTTCGCCACTCACGGATAGTAGCTGTCTGAATACGCAGCGCGCGCGCGATTCCAGCGAGGAAGCTGGTCATCGAGGACTATGGCGCTGCCTGTGCTGCGCGATAGCCTCAATGTGACGGCTCACGTCCGCTTGCGCACTGGCGGGCAGCGCGACGGGCGGGCGGTAGGTCGGCTGGGCTTGGAGGTCGCGTGGTGTCTGAGGCGTACATCGTGGGGGCGGTGCGGAGCCCCGTTGGGAAGCGAAACGGCGGCCTTTCCGGAGTCCATCCGGTCGACCTGGCCGCGCACGTGCTGAGGGAGCTGGTCGCTCGCACGAACGTTGATCCGGCCGCCGTGGAAGACGTCATCATGGGCTGCGTCTCGCAGACTGGCCCGCAGGCGATCGACATCGCGAGGAACGCGTGGCTGTCGGCCGGACTGCCCGAGAGCGTGCCGGGTGTGACGATCGACCGGCAGTGCGGCTCGTCCCAGCAGGCTGTGCACTTCGCTGCGCAGGCTGTGCTGGCAGGCACCCAGGACGTCGTGATCGCGGCCGGCGTCGAGAGCATGAGCATGGTGCCCATGGGCAGCACCGTCTCGCTGCCCCACAAACAGGGCATGGCGCTCCCGTTCGGCCAGGGCTGGCGCGACCGGTACGGAGAGCAGGAGATTTCCCAGTTCCGGGGCGCCCAGCTGATGTGCGAGAAGTGGGGCATTAAGCGGACCGAGCTCGAGGAGTACTCGCTGGAGAGTCACGCGCGGGCGATCCGCGCGATCGACCAGGGCAGGTTCGACCGCGAGATCACGCCGGTTGGTGGCATCACGACCGATGAGGGCCCGCGCCGGGACAGCACGCTGGAGAAGATGGCCGAGCTGCAGCCGCTCCGGCCCGGCTGGGAACTGACGGCCGCGACCGCGTCACAAATTTCCGATGGGTCCGCAGCCGTGCTGATTGCGTCGGCAGGGGCCGTCCGCAGGCATGGGTTCTCGCCGCGAGCCCGTGTCCACGCGATGTCCGTCACGGGCGCCGATCCTGTCTACATGCTGACGGGGCCGATTCCGGCGACGGAACAGGTGCTGGCCAGGGGACACTTGAGCATCGACGACATTGACGTGTTCGAGGTGAACGAGGCGTTCGCGCCGGTGCCGATCGCGTGGGCCAGGGACACTGGCGCCTCGCTGGCCAAGACCAACCCCAACGGCGGAGCCATCGCGCTCGGCCATCCCCTCGGCGGGACCGGCGCGATTCTCATGACCAAGCTGCTGCACGAGCTCGAGCGCACCGGCGGCCGCTACGGGCTGCAGACAATGTGCGAGGGGGGCGGCCAGGCCAACGCCACGATTATCGAGCGCCTCGCCTAGTCAGCCGCTCGCGCAAATCGGCCCCGATGTGGCCGGGACGCCCGGACCGCCGCCTCGCCTAGTCAGCCGTTCGCGGCGCCGTAAGTCGCGCGGGGTGGCCGTGCCGCCGGACGGCTTATGGCCTGATACCGAGACGCAGACGCTCTCAGTAACCGTGTCCGCCGCAATGCCCTGCGGTGGTCCGCCGATCGCGATCGCAGCGGATGTGGATGCCGTTTTGGTGTCGTTGCAGCAGCACCAGATCGGCATCCATGCCGCCGTCGTGGGCGCGCGGGGCAGTCATTAGTCCGCAATGCCGGATTTATTAGGCTGCCGTGCGCTGTCGGGCTGCCGGGCGCTGTCGGGCTGCCGGGCGCTGTCGGGCTGCCGGCCGCGCACCGGCGCGCTCGCCGCCTGCGCGACGCTCCGCTGCGCCGTCCGTACATCGCTAAACCATCTGGCGACGAGCCGAGCGAGCCCAGTGCGTGCCAGCAGCGACCGGGAAGCGGCTGCAGTCCCGTACAACCTCGTTCCGATGGAATATATAAATCGAGTTAGAAGTTTGCTGCAGTGTAAGGGCCAGAGACCCAACAGCAGGGTTCTGGAGACACAGGAGGGTAAGAGGGACATGCTGCTTACACAGTTCGACCCGTTCGCGGAGTTCCACCGGGTGCTGCGGACCGCTGACGGCGGGCACGCGGCAATGCGAATGGACGCCATCCGGCGCGACGGCGAGGTTGAGCTTCGGTTCGACCTGCCCGGCATTGACACCGACAGCATTGACGTCACGGTTGACCGCGGCTGGCTGACCGTCAGCGCGAAGCGCTCGGAGGACTACTCCGACACCGAGCGGCCGTACGTGCGGGAGCGGGTCATGGGCTCGTTCACGCGGCGCGTCCGCCTGTCGGACGCCGTGGATGCCGAGAACATCTCGGCTGCGTACGACGCTGGTGTGCTGCGGGTGACCGTGCCGCTGCAGGAGCGCGCTCTGCCGCGCAAGATCGAGGTCAACACCACGGCTCCGGCCGCGGTTGAGGCCTAATCGTCGCAGTAGCCTACGAAGGGCCCGCGCGGTAATGCCTCTGCGCGGGCCCTTGGCCGCGAATCTTTCCGGTCGCCGAGTTCGCACGTCCAGTTCGGGCCAGCGAGCTCGCCGGTCCGGGCGTAGCTAAGCCGGGAGGTAACCGTGCCTTCGTTGCCCCTGGACGATGAGAACATGCCGCTGTTCACCGTCGGCCAGGTTGCCGAGATGCTGGAGGTCCAGCAGGCGTTCTTGCGGCGGCTCGACGAGTTCCACGTCGTCCGGCCATCCCGGTCAGCCGGCGGTCAGCGGCGGTACACGAGGAACGAGATCGTCATCGTGCGGTACGTCGCCGAATTGATGGACGATGGCCTGACGCTGGCGGCGATCCGACGGGTCCTGGAACTCGAGACGCAGGTGCGTGAGCTGGAGGCCGAGCGCGACGCGCTCCGGACCGAGCTGGCCCGACTGCGGGCCAGGGAGGCCTAGGCGCGTCGGCGCCCGCCGCAGCCACGTCAGTTGCAGGGTTACGTCAGTTGCCGGTCTACCGCGGTTACCGGCTTACGCCGGTTGTCGGCTACGTCAGTCGGCGGGAGCGAGCGCTGCGACTGGGCTCTGCAGCTCGTCGCCGTGGTCCGAAGACGCACGGCTCACGAAAACTTGCGGGCTGATCATGTGAAGCGCGGCCAGCATGTCACCGAGCTCGTCGTCTTGGGGCAGCTCCAGAACGACGTCACCGGACAAGCCCGGGTTCGTGCCAGGCCGGGGAGTCAGCCGGACCGCGCTCACTCGCTGGTTGGCGAGAACCTCGTCGAGGCGCGCCCTGCTGTGCGCGTCGTCGGACAGATGGATCCTGATCCGCCACTTGGCCATCAAGCTTGGCCTCCCAGTCTCGGTAACGCTCGCTTCCAACCATGACGTGCGCCCGTTGCTCGCATGATTCGCGTAAGTAACGCGGGCGTTAAAGATCACCAGCACGCCGCGCGCCTGCTGGCTCTCGCTGGGCTGCGACCGGTTCAGACCTTGGAGCGGTAGAAGTTCAGATACGACCGCGACGGCGTGGGGCCACGCTGGTCCTGGTACCGCGAACCGTATACCGACGAGCCGTACGGGTGCTCGGCGGGCGAACTGGTCCGGAACAGGCAGAGCTGGCCGATCTTCATTCCTGGCCAGAGCTTAATCGGCAGCGTGGCGACGTTTGACAACTCGAGCGTCACATGGCCGGAGAAGCCGGGGTCGATCCAGCCCGCTGTGGAGTGCGTCAGCAGGCCCAGCCTGCCCAGACTGGACTTGCCTTCCAGCCGCCCGGCGACGTCATCTGGCAGCGAGATGACCTCGTAGGTGGAGCCGAGGACGAATTCACCGGGATGGAGGACGAATGGCTCCTCCCCGTCAGGCTCAACCAACCGGGTGAGCTCAGCCTGCTCGACCGCCGGGTCGATGTGCGGGTAGCGATGATTCTCGAAAACCCGGAAGTAACGGTCCAGCCGAACGTCGACGCTCGACGGCTGAATGAGCTCGGGCTGGTACGGGTCGATCCTGACGCGCCCGGAGTCGATCTCCGCCTTGATGTCTCGGTCAGACAACAGCACGCTCGCAACTTACCCGTTCGGCCGGATGCGCCGCAGCGAACGAGGCCTGGCCGAGGCAGCGGATCCGGGGCTCGGTGGCAGCACTTGGCGGGCGGCCACACCGGGCCCGTGCCCGCCGCGGCTTCCGGTAGCATGTCGGGGCAGGCCATGATCGGCCGGGTCGCCGTCTGTGCTGGCAGGGTCGTCACGCCCGCGGGTGTAGTTCAATGGCAGAACGTCAGCTTCCCAAGCTGATAGTGCGAGTTCGATTCTCGTCACCCGCTCCACTCTGAAGCCCCAGGTCAGGATGACTTTTTCGGCGCGGGGCCCTGGTGGGTCGGCTATTCGAACGTGCCGTTCGTGCAACTAGCGTGCAATCAGCCACCGCCGCGAAGGCCTCCGCCGCAGCGGGCGCCCTTGACGCCCGGGAAGAACAAGGCGGCCGGGGCCGGTGCGACATAGACGGCCAAGTGCTCCTGCAACGCCAAGTGCTCCTGCAACAGGGGGATGATCGCCGCCGGGATGCCGGGCACGCGGCGGCCAGTATCGCTTGGTCAGCGAGAAATCTTCGATCCGAGGCATCGCGTTGCGGGCAGCCAGGTCAGCCGATCACCTCTGTGCCCGAACCTACGAGATCAGGGCTCCGCAGGCTTCGCCCAAACCAGCACCGGCTTAGTGCCGTTGCACGCACGAGCAAGGACCGTGGCCGCCGGAACCCCGAGCATGGACGTTCGGTTGAGGCGACCGTTGCCCTGAACAGCGCATCTATTGGCTTGCGGGCCTGGTCCGGGTGCGACGGGGCCCGACTGCCAGGGGGCGGTTCCGGGGCGGGTCCTCTGCACTGATGACAACCGGGGACTGCCGACCTCGCTCGCCAGCTGCTGACCATTTCCGCTGGCCGAGGCGGCGCCAGAGCGGGCTCAAGCAACACCCGGTGGTATGGCCCCTGGCCCGAAATCTGCCGTGAGCCAACGCTCCGGACGCAGGTAGATCGCGATCTGCTCGCCCAGCTCCGTCTCGACAAACTTGATGTACGCCGGCACCTGGTCCGCCGGCAGGTATCGCGAAGCAATCTCCCGCAAAAGCTCATCGGTCCCTGGCGCCGTCCGACTGACCGGTCCCTCCACCGATACGTACCTAACCGTCGGCATGATCCGATCGACCATCAGGGTGAATCGACCGGCAGCCTGAATGAGGCGAGCCTTACGGGATCCGGCCTCGGTCAGCACCCATGCCTCCCCGCCGGGCGCGTACTGGTACCAGATCGGGATGGCTACCGGGCCACGGCCCGGACCGGCCGACACTGACAAAGCGGCGACGTGCGGCTCGGCCAAGAAGGACTCGCGATCACTCACAGACAAGCTGGCATCTGCCATAACCCTGAGCCTAGGTGGGGTGCTGACACTTGGCCGTCGTCTCTTCTTGCCAACGGTGGGCGGGAGCAGACAATGAAGGCGTGAAGCGAGCCGGCCTGCTAGCGGTCACCGCGATGGCGATCGTGACGGCGAGCTGCAGCTCAGCATCGCGGTCGATCGCGACATCGAGCGCGAGTCCTGCGGCGAGTTCGCAGGCCCACCTCGCCGTGCCCGCGAGCTGCCCGGTGACACGGCCTAGCCCTCGTGCCTCACCTCCGCCGCAGTTGCACGCCATCGACAACTTCACGTTCTACTTGCACGGCTGGTACGGCAACAGCGCTCTCTGGGTCGGAGTTCCGGTGCGAGGAGTCCTGCCCGCGGTGCACCCTTACGGAACAGCCTGGGCCAGCGAGTGGGGCACCAAGTTCGTCTGGTGGCCCATCATGCACGGAACGCTGACCATCACTGCGCGCAGGCTTGACGGACCCAGTGCGGGATTCCACAGCCAGCTCAGCAACCCAGGCCACATCGGGAGGGCGAGGTTCATCCCCAGCGGCCTTATCTGGCCAGCGCCCGGGTGCTGGCAGGTAACCGGCTCTGTTAGCGGCCATTCGCTCACGTTCGTCGCCTGGATCACGACGAGCGTGTCATGAGCCGCTGAGACGGCCTATTGTCCGTCGCTGATGGAGTGCGGACATGGCTGGCCTGGCCTGGAAAGATTCGAACCGCGACCGACCATATAGGCGTGTGACATCGGACGCGGAAGACCGCAATGCCTGAGGCCATCACCAGTCCGGAGCAGAATCAACGCTTCGATGAGCTCTACCGCACTAGCTACCAGCCCATTTTCAGGTACGTCCTTCGCCGCGTCGGCCCTGATCTGGATGAGGTTGCTGACGTGGTGGCTGAGGTCTTTGTCGTGGCACTGCGACGGCAAGATGCGATTCCGTCGCCGCCGAACGACCGGCTCTGGTTGTACGGCGTAGCCCAGCGAGTTCTGCGCGACTTCAGCAGAAGACGAGCTCGCGGCGTGCGACTGGCGTCGAGACTGCGCGCTGAGGCCTCGCTGACCGGTCAAGCGGCCGGCGACGAGGGGACTCAGGTGGAGCGCCTCCAGGCGGCCTTGACGCAACTGCGCGAGATCCACCGGGAAGCTCTGCAGCTGGTGGTGTGGGACGGCCTGTCTTATGAGGAGGCGGCCTGTGTGCTGGGCTGCACCGCCAACGCAGTAGCCCTGCGGGTTCATAAAGCCAGATCTCGGCTGCGGGCACTGCTGTCTGCCGACGGCCAAGGCTCCTCGGTTCAGCCAGTCGGCTCCTATCAGCACGGACTACGTCACGGAGCGGGACATGAATATTGATCAGCTGATCCGCGACGCGGATCCGGCGGCCGACTGGACTGTGCCGAGTCATGATTCGCCGATTGCGAGGAGATCGTTCGAGCGCGCGCTTACGAGGCCGGCGCGTCGTCCGAGACGTCGGCGTGCGAGGCCGGCGATAGTGGGCGCCAGCCTTGCCGCGACGGCAGCCGCGGTTGGCATTGCCATCGGGCTAGCAGGAGTCGCTCCCGGCTCATCGGTGTCGCCGGCAGCTGCGGCGGTCCTGATTCGAGCGGCCGCGAGAGCCTCGGTGGCGAAGCCGCTTCTGCTGAGACCAGGCCAGTACCTGTATACGGAGACGCGCTCACTGGCAGACGGAGTTGTTGTTCCGGCCAAGGGGAAAGCGTTCTACCCGGAGTACGTGGAGACCCAGCAGGTCTGGCAGACGGCGGCCGGCGTGGGAAAGACCATCGAGACCATAGATTCGCCGGTCACCTTCCAGTACGGCACCAAACGTAACTGGGTGGCGGATGGACGGCCTCAGGTCTGGCCGAAATCCGGCCAGTCCGTCTCGTGGATGACAGCTGGCGGCTCTAGCCCAGCAGTGCCGCTGGACAACCTCTCGCACCTGCCGACCAAACCGGCCGTCTTGCTGAGTGCCATTGAGCACGGTGCCACCGGCCTGGCCGATATCAACGCCGACGTTGAGAATCCATCGACTCCGGGTGGAGCATTCTTCGCTGCGATGATCCTGCTCACTGAGCCGTCGACCGGCAGCTCGCCAGCCCTGCGCTCCGCCCTGTTCGAGATCATGGCGACGCTGCCGGGCGACAAACTGCTTGGCCCCGCCGAGACACGCTCCGGGCAGAACGGGATCGCGATCCGGACTCCTCCGATCGCACTGAACGGCACCGACGTCTTCAAGCTCATCGTTGATCCCAGTACCGGCAACATTCTCGAGTACGACGAGTACGCTCACCCCGGAGATCCGCCCGAGCAATGGAGTGAGCTGCTGTCCACTGGCGTTGTCAACGCGATCGGCCAGATCCCTGCCCCCTGAATTAGAGCCGGCACGGCTCGGTGCGTGGCCCGCGGCACGTTACCCGTCGAGCGCGGGCGGGCGTGCGGGACACCCTGCGGGTGACAACGCGATCGGGCGGCGCGAAGATCCGGTTCCGCGTCGCCAGACTCGACCAGGCGGACGATGTGCTTGGCGTGCTCGATGAAGCAGCTGCCTGGCTTAACGAGCAGGGCAGCACCCAGCGCTGCTTACCTCCACCGCATGGCGGTACGCCGTCACGCGGCGGGAATCGGCGCCGCCGTGCTCAGCTGGGCAGCGGGCCTCGCGCGCCAGCACGGGTGCCAGGCTTTGCGTCTGGACTGTGTAGCGTCCAACGACCGGCTGCGCGCCTATTACGAGCGGACAGGGTTTGCCTATCGGGGCGACGTGACGGTGGGCGGCGCTCCGGGGCAGCGGATCGGCGGCGGACCAGTCACGCTCGTCAGCCGCTACGAAAGGCTCCTGGGTACTTAGCACAGACAGACGAGCGCCGCCACGACCGCACCGGGTGGGCGACTCACGGCCGACCGCTGGCGCCTAGTCCAGGTCGAGTCGCATCACGACGCGACGCGTGGTCGGGTGACTGACATCGCGAAGTCCCGCCGCCGCGAACGTGCTGCGGGAGCCAACGTTCATCTCGCCCCAAGACACAATCTGGCCCGGCTTGGGGACCATGGGATACGCCTCGACGGCTTTCGCGCCATGAGCTCGTGCGTACTCGACGGCCGCAGCCGCGAGCGGCCGGGTAAGTCCCTGTCCGCGGTAACCGGGCCGGATCGCGAAGCAGACGATGGCCCACACATCCGGATCTTCCTGGTCCTCGGCTCGGCCGGCCCACGGTACCGACGATCCGCGCAGCCGCCGGTAGTGAGCCCTGGGCTCGACCGCGACCCAGCCAACCGGCTCGCCCTCCAGGTACGCGACCATGCCGCTGGTGCGGTCCGCCTCCGGATGGTCGCAGTCCGTTTCCTCGCGCAGCCGGTGTGCCCGCTCCTCAACCGGCATGCCAAACCAGTCGTGGTCGCCGAGCTTGATTCGCTGGCACTGGCATTTCGCCGCCGCGCCGCGACCGAAGACTGTCTGCAGGTCATCCCAGCTCGCCTCGTTGGCGGGAACTACGGACACGTTGCTCTCGGGCATGGCACGTGCTTAGCACACTTCGCGGACATTCCGCCCAGAGCTAGTCGCCGGAAACGACGCTCGGTTCAGCGGGATCGGCAGCCGAACAACGCCATCACGTCGGTCAGCTGACCGCGTGCCCAGTCGTACTGCCGGGAGTCGGTGTGTCCGCGGTACACGGTCTCGATGATCATGACTAGGGCTAGGTGCAGGGAGTACAAGCGTCGGCGCACCTGCTCGGCTTCGGTCAGCTCGGCGCGCCCGTACCCGCGCATGAATGCGGTCGCGTCGCCGAACGCCCCGGCATGACAGACCCTGTTCGGTGACCCGCGGATACGAATCCCTGACCGACGAGGCCCAGCTGCCTGGTCTGGTCCGGCGCTTGTCGCCGCGGACAATCGTCGTCGACATCGAGCCGCTCATCGCGCCCTGGAACAGTCGACAGGATGCGCTCGAGCTGGGGCTTAGCCGGTTTGTCGATGTGGCGACAGCGATCGAGAGCGTCCAGGTGGTGTGCTTTGCCACGAACTCGGCGCGGACCCCGTCAGCCCTCCCGCAAGTGCCTGGTATCCAGGTCGACTATCTGGCCTCTGCTCGCAAGCCGTTGCGAACTGCCCCCTATGCGAAAATGCCGCTGCCCGGCGTCGTCATTGGCGATCAGGTCGCCACCGACGGAGTACTTGCCACGCGTATCGGCTACACGTTTCTGCACTATCGACCGGCGCTCGCCAGCATGCCGCCTGGGCCACGGCTCTTGTTTGCCGGCGGCGAGCTACTTCGGCCGGTCTTGTTCCGCCGCCACTGATCTGCCGACTGGGTGCCTAGCCGATGTGTCGCCTGAGCTCTCCAGCTCAGCGACCCCATTATCGCGCCGAGTCATCGCCACTCAGCGCTCCGCAGCGGCTCGCCGTAAATCGCCGCCAGCAGCTTCGTCCGCGGGTCGTAGCGGGCGTCCACGATGTCATCGGTCCACGGCCGGATCTCCGGGAACGCTGGCCTTGCCAGCCGCAGCAGCACCCGGCCGCGCGCCGGATCCCAGGGCGCGTGCTGGAATACGGGATTGCCGTCGTCACGTCGCGCGAGGTCAAACGGCACGGTCGTGCTGGCGAATTCGACGTGCTGACGCTGCCGGAGGAAGTACGGCCGGACGAACTCAAGGCCCGACAGCACGGCCGATCGGACGTCGGTGCTGACCACATCAGGGGCGTAGAGCAGGATCTCCACCAGGGGCTGCACCGCGGCGAGGTGATAGTTCAGGGCGTCGCGCTGGCGAAAGTCGTATGTCCGGCCATCGGGCTGACCGGACGGTCCGGCGATGTAGTTCCTGCTCGCGAACTGGATCAGCTGATCGGAGAGTTCCGCCCGTAGCGACGCCAGTCCGCCGACTGTCGCAGCTACCGTACGGACCAGCAACCGCCATGCCATCCAGTTGTTCATCCGCGCGGTGTTCCGGTAGGCCTTCGGCGCGTAGAACTTGTCCCCGGCGTAGGCGAACTCGCCCGCCCAGTCCAGGAGTGTCCGTCTGTCACCGGCGTCGAGGTCGGCCCCGATCAGGTCGGCCGCCTGGAGCAGCGGGACAAAGAAACGCTCGTTGATGGGATTGCCCGTTGGCGGGTACACGCGCGCCCAGGCGAGCAGCGCGGCAGCCGCGGTGCGAAGGCTCTCCTGGCGTAGTGGCTCGGCCGCCGTCTGACTCGCGACCGCCAGCGCAAAGATGGCGCCGAACGGTCGCTTGGCCTCGTCCGAGCGGACGTGACCGGGATGCCCGTTGAGGGTTCCGGCCAGCTCGAACCGGTCAATGGGCTGTACGACCAGGCCGAGCGACTCCTGCGCGACCTGCCATGACCGGACCAGATCGGTCGGCATTGACGTCGCGTGGGCAAGGTCGAACCTGGCGAGCAGCCCCCAGTCCAGCCGCGGACTGGCTGTCACCGCTACGCCTTGTGCTCGAGTGTCCACACCTCCACCTCCCGATTAGGGTGCCTCGAGCGCTCCGCAGTACTAAAACAATCAACGTGTGGGATTCTCAGTCATAGTTGCTGAGATCCCCACACGTTAGTTGTTTTGGTGGAGCCGAGCCCGGAGCATCCCGCCGACGAGTTCTGCACCGGGTGCTGGGATCGTGAAGACGTGCTCGTGGTGATGGCAGGGCTGCCCGGCGCGGGGAAGAGCGCCGTCGCGGCGGACCTGGCCCGCGCGCTCGGATGCGCGGTGCTGTCGGTGGATCCGGTCGAGGCAGCGATGTGGCGGGCGGGCGTCGACCGGGATCAGCCGACCGGCCTGGCGGCGTACGTCGTCGCGGAGGCGCTCGCGGCCGAACAGCTCGC
>JASHOE010000072.1 GCA_030041275.1 Streptosporangiaceae bacterium | reverse complement strand
CGAACGGTGAGACCGTCGACGCCAAGGACCTGGTGTTCTTCCTGAACATGGCCGAGGCTGAGAAGACGATCTGGTACGCCTACTCCGCCGGCCTGCTGCCGGACAACGTGGTGTCCTACAAGGCCACCGGGGCGAACCAGCTCACGATGCAGCTGAACGCCCCCTACTCCAGCATCTGGTACACCTACAACCAGCTGGCCGAGCTCAACCCGATGCCGATGGCCTGGGACGTCACCAGCCTCGGCGCGGCGCCGGGCAGCGGCGGGTGCACCACCGACAGCGCGGCCGACGGCTGGGCCAAGTGCAAGGCGGTCTACACCTTCCTGACCGCGCAGTCGCAGTCGGCCAGCACGTACGCGACCAGCCCGCTGTGGTCGGTGGTCGACGGGCCGTGGAAGCTGTCCAGCTTCAACACCAACGGCAACGTGACGATGGTTCCGAACACGTCCTACTCCGGCAGCCCCAAGCCGCAGCTGGCCGCGATCAAGTTCCTCCCGTACACCGATGACACGACCGAGTACACGGCGCTGAAGACCGGTCAGGTCGACGTGGGTTACATCCCGCCGCAGGACCTGCCCCAGAAGGCCGTCAGCTCGGTGCTGCCGCCCACGAACCCGCTGGGGAACAGCAACTTCTACCTGGAGCCGTTCTACTCCTACGGCATCACGTACGCGCAGCCGAACTTCAACAACCCGCAGGTGGGTTACCTGGTCCGGCAGCTGTACATCCGGCAGGCCTTGCAGGAGGTCTTCGACCAGCTGGGCATCATCAAGGCGATCTTCCGCGGATACGGCACGACAACCAGCGGGCCGGCTCCGAACGCCCCGGCGGGTAACCAGTGGATTCCGTCGGTTCAGAACGCGAACAACGGGCAGGGCCCGTACCCGTTCAGTACCTCCACTGCCAAGGCGCTGCTCACCAGCCACGGCTGGTCTGAGGTCGGCGGCGTCATGGAATGCCAGGACCCGTCTAAGTGCGGTACCGGCATCACTAAGGGCACCAAGCTCGAGCTGACCTACCTCTACTCGACGGGCCAGGCTGACGTCACCGCGATGTGGCAGGCCTACAAGTCCGACGCGTCAGAGGCTGGGATCGACATCAACCTGCAGGGCGAGTCGTTCAACTCGATCATCGGTCAGAGCGCCCCGTGCGCGCCGATGGGGCCGAAGTGCTCGGTGCAGGTGTTCGCCTACGGCGGCTGGAACTTCGACGGGCCCGGCTTCGAGCCCACCGGCGAGCCGCTGTTCCAGACTGGTGCCGGGTCGAACTCGGGTAACTACTCCGACGCGACGATGGACAAGCTGATCAACGAGACCCACACGTCCAACAGCCTGGCCATCTTCCACCAGTACGCCACCTACGGTGCGGAGCAGCTGCCTTACATCTGGGCGCCGCAGCCGTACGCGATCCAGGCGGTCAACAGCAAGCTGAAGAACGTCACCTTCAGCTCGCTCTACACGCTGCTCCCCGAGTACTGGTACTTCACCAAGTAACTCTGGAAGCAAGCCGGCTGCTGCCCCGCGGAGCGCGGGGCAGCAGCCGGTGTGTGGCGTAGTCCCATCGCGGTAGCTAGTCACCGTGGAGCAGGAGATTTAGCATGATCGTGACGCAGGCAGCCTGTGTCGGGCGAAGGACAGTGGTCGCATGACGGGATACCTACTTCGGCGCACGGGACAGGCACTGATCGTGTTGTTCTTTGTGACCGTCATCACCCTGGCGCTGATCCACGTGTTCCCTGGCGGGCCGATCAAGGCCATGCTCGGTCCGCGGGCGACCGTCGCGCAGCTCAAGATCTTCAACCATGAGTACGGTTTCGACCGGCCGTTTTACATTCAGTACCTGCGGTGGGTCAATCAGCTGTTCCACGGGAACCTGGGTTTCTCGGCAAAGCTGAACCTGTCGGTGGCCGCGCTGATCGCGCAGGACCTGCCGAAGACCATCGTGCTTGTGCTGCTGGGCACGATCGTTTCGCTGGTGTTCGGCATCCCGCTCGGCATGTATCAGGCGGTGAAGCGGTACACCACCGGCGACTACGTCCTGACCGGTGTCGCCTTCCTCGGGTACGCGACACCAACGTTTTTTGTCGGCCTCATGCTCGTGGAGTGGTTCGCGGTCGACATCCATATCTTCCCGCCGTTCGCGCCGCAGTCATCGTCGCTGACCGGCGTGCTATCCCAGCCGCAGGCGCTGGTGCTGCCGGTGCTCGCGTACGCGTTCGTGCTGTACGCGCTGTGGAGCCGGTTCATGCGCTCGTCGGTGATGGACAACCTGGTCCAGGACTACGTCCGCACGGCCAGGGCGAAGGGCGCGAGCGAGCGCCGGGTGCTGTGGGGGCACGTGTTCCGCAACTCGCTGATCTCGATCGTCACCCTGCTCGGGCTGTCGCTGCCGAGCCTGGTGGCCGGGGCGATCTTCATCGAGGTCGTGTTCAACTATCCCGGCATGGGCCTGGCGTTCTACAACGCCGCCCTGAACGAGGATTACCAGGTGCTGCTCGGGTTCACGGTGCTGGCCACGGTGGCCACGATCCTCGGGAACCTGCTGGCCGACATCGGCTACGCGATGCTCGACCCGAGAGTGAGGTACAACTGATGGCTCTCATCCCCCCGTCTGGGTCGCTGCCCGGAGCAGGCTCGGCTATCGCTGAGCCGGACGTTGTCGAGACGGTCACCACTGCCGACGGCACCGCAGTCGACCTTGCCCGCGCGCCGCAGAAGCGTGGCCTGCTGCGGCGCGGCTGGGAGGTGTTCGCCGAGAACAGGCTGGCCCTGGCGAGCCTCACCCTCATCGTCTTCATTGTCTTGTTCTGCTTCGTCGGGCCGCTCATCTACCGGACCAACCAGGCGAACACCAACCTGGACGAGGTGCTCTGCCATCCGTCCGGTGCGCACCTGCTCGGCTGCGACAACGTCGGTTACGACGTGCTCGGCCGGCTCATGGTCGGCGGCCAGACCTCGCTCGAGGTCGGGCTCGCCGCGGCGATCGTGGCGTGCCTGTTCGGCACCCTGTACGGGGCGGTGTCCGGATACATCGGCGGCTTCGTCGACTCGTTCCTGATGCGCGTCGTCGACGCTGGCCTGTCGATTCCGTACATCACGATCATCATCATCCTGTCCGTGGCGTTCCGCCCCAGCAAGATCACCATGATCTTCATCATCGCGGCGTTCTACTGGCTGGGCGTCTCGCGGCTGGTACGCGGCGAGACGCTTACGCTGCGGACCAGGGAGTACGTGCAGGCGGTCAAGGTGGTCGGCGGCCGGAGCCACCGCGCGATCTTGCGGCACATCGTGCCGAACGCCATCGGCACGATCATCGTCCAGGCCACGTTCGCGGTGGCTGACTCGATCCTGATCCTGTCCGGGCTTGGCTTCCTGGGCCTCGGCGTACAGGCGCCGGCGACTGACTGGGGATCGATGCTGTCTGGCGGTCTGACCTACCTGCAGAGCAGCCAGAGCTACTGGTGGCTGATCTACCCGGCGGGTATTGCGATCATCCTGACCTGCATCGCATTCAACTTCATCGGCGACGCGCTCCGCGACGCCTTCGAGACGCGGCTGCAGCGTCGGTAGGAGAGGGAACAACGTTGGCACCGCTGCTTGAAATCACTGACCTGCGCACCGACATCCGGCTGCGCCGGTCGGTGGTGCACGCCGTCGACGGGGTAAACCTGCACGTTGAGGCCGGCGAGACGCTCGGCATCGTGGGGGAGTCCGGCTGCGGCAAGACGATGACTGCGCTGTCGATCATGAACCTGCTGCCCACCGGCGGGCACATCACCGGCGGCTCGATCAAGCTGGCCGGCACCGCGATCAGCGAGCTGGACGACGTCGCGATGCGGCGGGTCCGCGGCAACGAGATCGGGATGATCTTCCAGGACCCGCTGACCTCACTGAACCCGACGATGACCGTCGGGAAGCAGATCGCCGAGGCCGTGCAGCTGCACCGGGAGGTGTCGAAGGAGCAGGCGCTGGACCGGGCGGCCGAGGTGCTGGACCTGGTCGGCCTGCCCAGGGCCAAGGAGCGGATCAACGAGTACCCGCATCAGTTCTCCGGGGGTATGCGACAGCGCGTGATGATCGCCATGGCGCTGGCCTGCGAGCCGAAGCTGCTCATCGCGGACGAGCCGACCACAGCCCTGGACGTGACGATCCAGAAGCAGATCCTCGAGCTCATCGATGACCTGCGCCGGCGGCTTGGCATGGCCGTGATCCTGGTGACCCACGACCTCGGGGTGATCGCCGGCCGCGCCGACCGGGTCGCGGTCATGTATGCGGGCAAGATCGCTGAGACGACGGACACGGGCACGCTGTTCACCAACCCGCGGCACCCCTACACCGAGGCACTGTTCCACGCGCTGCCCGACAAGGCGGCCGAAACGCGGGAGCGGCTGTACTCCATCCCCGGCCTGCCGCCGGACCTGACCAACCCGCCTACAGGCTGCCGGTTTGCTGCTCGCTGCCGGTACGCCGAGGACCGCTGCCGGGCCGAGGAGCCGACCCTGCGCGGCGAGACGGTCGGCCACGAGTTCGCGTGCTTCTTTCCGGTCGGCGAGCGGGAGCGCGGCGGTTTTGTGGTCAGCGAGCCCGCGCCGGTCGAGGAGGCGGTCCCGTTCGCGGCCACGAACGGCGCCGTGCTGCTATCGACCGAGCATCTGGTTAAGGACTTCCCGGTGACTAGCGGCGCGGTGCTGCAGCGACGGATCGGCTCGGTCAGTGCTGTTGCCGACGTCAGCTTCGAGATCCGCAAGGGCGAGACCCTCGGCCTGGTCGGCGAGTCCGGCTGCGGCAAGACGACGATCGGCCGACTCATCGTCGGGCTGGAGAAGCCAACCGGCGGGGCGATCATGTACGGCGACAAGGACCTGGTGCGCAGCCGCGGCCGCGAGTACCGGCGGCAGCGCCGGGCGATCCAGTACATGTTCCAGGACTCTTATGCCTCGCTTGACCCTCGGATGCGAGCCGGCGCGATCCTCCGCGAGCCGCTGGAAGTGCAGCACATGGGGTCGCGCCAGGACCAGGCCAAGCGGGTCGACGAGATGCTTGGCCACGTGGGCCTCCCGACGACCGCGGTGGACCGGTTCCCGCACGAGTTCTCCGGCGGTCAGCGGCAGCGGCTCGGGTTCGCCCGCGCGCTCATGCTGTCCCCGCAGCTCATCGTCGCGGACGAGCCGGTGTCGGCGCTGGATGTGTCGATCCAGGCGCAGGTACTAAACCTCATGCGCGAGCTGCAGCGAGAACTCGAGCTGACCTACCTGTTCATCTCCCACGACCTGGCCGTGGTCCGGTACCTGTCGAACAAGATCGGCGTCATGTACCTCGGCAAGCTGGTCGAGGTCGGCCCGGCCGACGAGGTCTACCTGACCCCGGCGCACCCCTACACCCGCGGTCTCATCGACTCAGCTCCCGTCGCTGACCCGGCGGCCGAGCGCGCCAAGGTCGACGCGGGTGTGCGCGGTGAGCTGCCGAGCGCGATCCACCCGCCGTCGGGCTGCCGATTCCGCACCCGGTGCCCGCTGGCGCAGGAGATCTGCGCTGAAGTTGAGCCACCGCTTCGGCCGTTCAGCGTTCACGGGCACCAGGCTGCCTGCCACTTCCCGCTGCAGGCACCAATGGCCGCCGACGTCACGGTTGCGGCCACGACGCCGACCGCGACGCCACTGCCGTAACCCGCGGCGGCGGAAAGGCGAACGGCTGCGGGCCAGGCGGACCCCGTTCCGTTATGTGAATGGGGGTTAGGGTTTGTCCGTGCGCAAATTCACGACGCGGCCCGAACTCGCGGGCAACTTCGGCATGGTGGCGTCCACGCACTGGCTCGCGTCGGCGGCGGGCATGGCGGTGCTCGAGAAAGGCGGCAACGCGTTCGACGCCGCGGTTGCCACCGGCTTCGTGCTGCAGGTGGTGGAGCCGCACCTGAACGGGCCCGGCGGCGAGGTGCCGGTGATCGGGTTCGACGCGGCAGCGGCACAGCCGTTTGTGCTCGACGGCCAGGGTCCGGCGCCAGAGGCGGCGTCGCTGGCCGCGTTCGCCGACCTCGGCCTTGACCTGGTGCCTGGCACCGGACTGCTGGCCGCGTGCGTGCCCGCGGCGTTCGGCACCTGGATGCTGCTGCTCGAGCGGTACGGCACGATGCGACTGCGCGACGTGCTCGAGTACGCGATCGGCTACGCCACCGATGGCTATCCCATGCTCGCCACCGCGAGCGACGCGATCGCCGCGGTGGCCCCGGTGTTCACTGAGCACTGGCCGACGTCAGCCGAGATCTACCTGGCGAACGGCGGGCCGGCGGCGGGCAGCCGGTTCGCTAACGAGCCGCTGGCCGCGATGTACCGGCGCATCCTCGCCGAAGCTGAGCGCGCCGGGAGCGACCGTGAGCAGCAGATCGAGGCCGCCAGGCGCGCGTTCTACTCCGGCTTCGTCGCCGAGGCCATCGACGATTACGCCCGGCACACCGAGGTCATGGACGTCAGCGGGGAACGCCATCGCGGGCTGCTAACTGGCGCGGACCTCGCTGGCTGGCGTGCGTCCGCAGAGCTGCCCGTGACGCTGGACTTCGGCGGGCTGACCGTGTGCAAAACCGGTCCGTGGGGACAGGGGCCGGTGTTCCTGCAGCAGCTGGCGATGCTCGCAGGGTATGACCTCGCTGCGATGGAGCCGGGCAGCGCCGAGCTCATCCACACTGTGACCGAGGTTGCCAAGCTTGCCTTTGCTGACCGCGAGGCGTGGTACGGCGATCCGCGCCAGACCGACGTACCGCTCGCCGACCTGCTGTCGGCCGGCTACGCGGCGCAGCGCCGCAGTCTGGTTGGCGAGGAGGCGTCGGCGGAACTGCGACCGGGAGCGCCTGGCGGTCGCGCGCCCCGGCTGCCCGCTTTTGCCTTCGCCCGCTTCGGCCCGGATGGGCTGGCGGCGGACGGGACGGGTGAGCCCACCGTCGCAGGGGGGGTGACCGTACCGCGCGGCGCGCCGACGGGAGTGGCGTCGCCGTCCCTCGGCCCTGGCGACACCTGTCACCTCGACGTGGCTGACCGGTTCGGCAACCTCGTCGCCGCGACACCGAGCGGCGGCTGGCTGCAGAGCTCGCCTGTCATCCCCGGCATGGGGTTCTGCCTGGGTACGCGGGCGCAGATGTTCGTTCTCACGCCTGGCCTGGCCAGCACGCTCGCGCCGCGCAGGCGGCCGCGGACGACGCTCAGCCCGAGCCTCGCGCTCCGCGACGGCTCGCCGTACCTGGCTTTCGGAACACCGGGCGGCGACCAGCAGGATCAGTGGACGCTGGGGTTCTTCCTCAACCACGCCGTCTACGGGATGAACCTCCAGGAGGCGATCGACGCGCCGGCGTTCCACACCGACCACTTCCCTTCGTCGTTCTACCCGCGCTGGTCACAGCCGCGCTCGCTGGCTATCGAGTCACGAGCTGGCGAGGGCGTGATCGAAGCGCTGCGGGCGCGCGGCCATCAGGTCGACGTCCGGCCGCCCTGGTCGCTGGGCCGGATCAGCGCCGTGGCCAGGTCAGGCGGGTTCATGTATGCGGCCGCGAATCCGCGTGGCATGCAGGGATACGCGGCCGGCCGGTAGCCTGCCGGCAATGGCTCGCCCTGGCCACGGCGCCCACGCGTTGCGCGCGGCCGGGTCAGCATTGCGGCGGAGCCGAATCAGCCTGGCGGCTGATGGCGGCCCGCCGCACGGGCTGGGAGCATGGTCGCGACGTCGGGGGCTGCCGGGTGCTCCGGGGTGCCCGGCGCGACGGAGGGACAGTGATCGCACAACCCGCGCAGGCGCGCGAGCCGGACAGCCGGGCCGATCCCGGTGCAGTCATCGAAGCCCGCGCCCTGACCATGCGATACGGCGCCACGGTGACCGCTCTCGACGACCTGACCGTGACGATCCGGTCTGGTATCACGGGCCTCGTCGGCGCCAACGGTGCGGGCAAGTCGACGCTCATCAAGATCCTGCTGGGCCTGCTGGAACCGACCAGCGGGACCGCCGCCGTGCTCGGTCATGACTGCGGGCGGGACGGCTTCGCGATCCGAACCCTGACGGGCTACATGCCGGAGCACGACTGCCTGTCGCCGGACGTGAGCGCCACCGAGCTGGTCACCCATCTGGGCCGGATGTCCGGACTGCCAGCGACAGCAGCCAGGGAACGCGCCGCGGACTCGCTGCGCCACGTCGGGCTGTACGAGGAGCGCTACCGCCAGATCGGCACGTACTCGACTGGTATGAAACAGCGGGTCAAGCTTGCACAGGCGCTGGTCGGCGACCCGCGGTTGCTGCTGCTTGACGAGCCCACCAACGGGCTCGACCCGGCCGGCCGCACCGCCATGCTCGACCTCATCGCGAGGATCGGCTCGGAGTTCGGCATCTCGATTCTTGTCGCGTCGCACCTGCTCGGCGAGATCGAGCAGATCTGCGACCACCTCGTCGCGATCGACGCCGGGCGATTGCTGCGTGCGGACTCGATCAGCTCGGTGACGCAGGCGACCGCCGCGCTGCTAGTGGAGGTCGACGAAGGCATCGACCTGCTGCTCGCCGAGCTGGCCAGGCGCGGGCTCAGCCCGGTCCGGTTCCAGCGCGGTCTGCTCGTGCAGCTCGCGGACGAGCAGACCTATGACGCGGTCCGCGATAGCGTCGCCGATCTCGGCCTGCCGCTCAGCCGGATGGAGCAGCGCAGGCACCGCGTCGAGGAGCTGTTCCGGGACGACCCCGCGGTCACGGACGTGCCCGGCGCGCAGCCGACGGGAGCCGCCAGTGTCAGCTGAAGTCGGAGCAACCGGCCGGCTCACGCCGGCCCCCGCCGAGAGCGGAATGATCCACAACATCGGCTACCGCCGCTACGACGCGGAGCGGCTCGGCCGCGCGCGCATCATCATGGCGCTCACCTGGCACAGCTTCCGGGCTGCGTTCGGGCTCGGCCGGGGCGCGAAGGCGAAGATCTTCCCTGCCCTGCTCTTCGCGGTGCTCTGCCTGCCAGTGGCGGCCGAGGCCGTCGCGCTGGCTACCCGCGCCGGCGGCGGCCAGCCGCTGGTCAGTTATGACGCGTACGTCCCGTCGCTGCGTGCCGTGGCCATGCTGATCTTCGTGGCGATCGAGGCGCCCAACCTGGTCTCTAGCGACTTGCGCAACCACACGCTCCCGCTCTATTTCGCCCGGCCCATCCGGCGGATCGACTATCCGATTGCCAAGCTGGCGGCGTTCGTGCTCGCGTGCCTTGTCATGGTCGACATCCCGCTGCTGCTGCTCTACCTCGTCAACGCCGCCGAGCAGCACAGTCCGAGCCAGGTGCTCGAGCAGACGCTCCGACTCGGACCCGGGTTGTTGTACGGGGCCGCCTGGGCGGTGCTGCTGGCTAGCATCAGCCTGCTGCTGGCCTCGGCGACGGGCAGGCGGGTCTTCGCGATCTGCTCTATCGGCATTCCGCTGTTCTTCTCCTTCATCCTGGCCACCGTGCTCGGTCACGTCGGCCAGCAGGCCTTCGGGCCGGCCGGAGCGGGCCAGCCGTCGGCGCTGGCCAGCCTCGCGGGCCTGATCAGTCCCTTCACGCTGCTCGGCGGCGTGCTGCGCTGGCTGCAGGCACCCCGCGGTGTCCGGGTCTCCGCCCAGATGCTCCAGGCCACGACGGTCGGTCACTACGGCCCTGTCTACGGAGTGGGTTTCGCGCTGCTGACCATTGCCGCAGTAGTCGCACTGATCGCGAGGTACCGGAAGGTTGGTGTCGCGTGACCACCATCGAACTGCGCGGTGTCTCGCACTGGTACGGCAACGTGGTAGCCGTCAACGACATCTCCCTGACGATTGGACCGGGCGTGACCGGCCTGCTCGGCCCGAACGGCGCGGGGAAGACGACGATCCTGCACATGATTGCCGGGTTCCTGCTCCCGTCCCGAGGCGAGATCACTGTGGCCGGGCGCAGCAGCTGGCGCAACCCAGACATGTTCCGTCAGGTGGGAGTTGTGCCCGAGCGCGACTCGGTGTACGCGTTCTTGACCGGCGCCGAGTTCGTCACCGCCACCGCGAAGCTGCACGGGCTGCCAAACCCGGCCGCAGCCGCCCGCCGGGCAATCAGCCTGCTGGAGATGGGCGACGCGGAGGACCGGAAGATCTCGACGTACTCCAAGGGCATGCGGCAGCGGATCAAGGTGGCCGCTGCGCTCGTGCACGATCCCGAGGTCGTGCTGCTGGACGAGCCGTTCAACGGCATGGATCCGCGACAGCGGCTGCACATGATGGACCTGCTGCACGCGCACGGAGAGCAAGGCCGGGTCATCGTGTTCAGCTCGCACATCCTGGAGGAGGTCGAGCGACTGTCCGGCATCATTCAGGTCATTGTCGGCGGTCGGCTCGCCGCATCCGGTGACTTCCGGGCGATCCGCCGGCTGATGACCAACCGGCCGCACGTTTTTCTCGTGCGATCGTCGGACGACAGGACCCTCGGTGCGGCGCTGATCGGACGGCCAGCAGTCAGCGCGGTCGAGCTGACTGCGCACGGCCTGCAAGTGCGCGCTTCGGACTACGGGACCTTCACCAGGGAGATCGCCGGGGTCAGCCGCGACCATGGAATCCGCCTCACCCAGGTGCAGCCGTCCGATGAGTCGCTGGAAAGCGTTTTTACCTACCTGCTGGCGTCCTGATCATGCCTGGCACCGGGAAGCACGAGGGAGCGGCGCGGCCGATGCGTGGCCTATTCGCGGGAGCCTTCAACGGGGTTGTCATGCGGATCACGCTGCGGGCGGCGATGAGCCGGAAGCGGGCGCTGCTGTTCGCGCTGCCTGCCATCCTGCTGATCGGCATCTCTGCGCTGCTGAAGGCGACTACCAAGAGCACCGCCTGGCCACCAGAGGTGCTGGGCATCGTCGGGTACCTGCTGCTGGCGCTGACCGCCCTGATCGTCGGCGGCAGCGTGCTCGGCGCCGAGATGGATGACGGCAGCATCCTGCACCTGCTCGCGACGCCCGTGAGCCGCCGGACCATTGTGCTCAGCAAGTATCTGGTAGCGGTCGCGCTGACCGTGGCGTTCGCTGCGATCCCCGAGTACCTGGCCGGTGCGATCGCCACGGGCGCCTCGAGCAGGCTTGCCATCGGCCTCCTCGTCGGCGCCCTGGCGGGGGCAGCGATCTACAACGCGCTCTTCCTCATGCTCACCGTCGTGCTGAGTCCGGGGCCCGCCCTGGCGATCGGGCTGCTGTACATCCTGCTGTGGGAAGGGCTGCTAGCAAGCCTGGTGCCAGGCGTCGGCTTGCTCTCTGCCGAGCACTACAGCCTTGCCATCGCGAACTCGATCGCGCACAACGGCGCTCTGCACGCCGACTTGTCGCTTGGCACCGGGACTGGCATGGGCATCGCCGTGACGGCCGTCTGCCTGGGTCTCGCGACGATTTGCCTGTCCGGGTTCAGCGTCAAGAGCGACGTGGCCTGAGGCGGCCGGCCGCCCGCGGGCCGCTGCCCACGGCCGCCGCGGCTGCCGCCTCAGCGGGGGGTTGTCTCGTCAGGCACGAACGCCGGCCCGTGTCCGGGGATGATCACCCTGGCCACAGCCAGGATCCGCGCCCGGCTCGCCGCTAGCACGGCGGCGTCGGCGGCGAACGGGTCGTCGGCCGGCCCATCGGCCGCCCACCACGCGTGCGTGCACGCATGCACGCCGTCCGGCGTCGCAGCCAGCGTGGTGATGTCTTCCGGCGTGTGGCCGGGGGTGGCGATCAGCCGGATCGACGGGCTGATCTCGTAGCCGTCCGCGTCCCGGTCGATCCAGAGGTCCCCGTCATAGATCGCCCAGTGGTCGTGGATCCGGGCGGCCGGGAACAGGGCCGCGTTCACTGTGTGGTCCGGGTGGTGGTGACTGAAGACCACGTCGGTGACCGAGTCGGGAGCGACGTCGTGGCTGGCCAGTGCCGCCAGCAGCGCGGGCCGGGACGGGACCATGCCCGGATCCACGACCACGGCCACGTTCGCATCAAGGATAAGGGTGACGGTGCCCCCGACGTGCTGGCCGTCGGCGTCGTCGCGCACGTAGCCAGCCTGCAGCATGTGCACGCGCGCAGCTCCGGCCGCTGAAAGGTCCATCGCGGGCGGCTAGGACGCCTCGGCCCGGGCGGCGGCCTTGAGGTCCTTCTTGTAGGCCCGCACGGCCGCCAGCGACTCGGAGTCGACGATGTCGGCCACTGAGTAGTGTGAGCCCTCGGTACCGAAATGCCCCGCAGCCTCGCGCCAGCCTGGCGGCTGGACGCCGAGCTGCTTGCCGAGCAGCGCCGCGAAGATCTGGGCCTTCGCGCCGCCGAAGCCAGGCAACTGCGCTAGCCGGGTTCTGAGCTCCGCGCCGGACGTGGCTTTTGTCCAGACCGCAGCCGCATCGCCGTCGTACTCATCGACGATCAGCCTGGCCAGGTCCTGCGTCCGCGCCGCCATGGCCTTGGGGAACCGGTGCAGGGCCGGCCGCTCGGCGAAGACCGCCGCCAGCTTGTCCGCGTCGAACTCGGCGAGTTCGGCCGCCGTCGGCTCGTGGCCGAGCCTGTGGACCAGCTCATACGGCGAGCTGAAGGCCTTCTCCAGCGGCACCTGCTGGTCGAGCAGCATGCCGATCAGCAGGGCCAGGGGATTGCGGGTCAGCAGCTCGTTGGCCTCGGCCGAGACCGGCAGGTTGAGCGTCATAGGGAGCCTCCGAGGGTCGCGATGTCCATCATCTACCATCTCGACCTAACACCGGAGTACGGTCGCGGGTCCGGCCCGGGAACACCGGGCTGGCTGGCATAGTTGAACCAAGTGGAAACGAAAGCGCCGGTGCCCAGGAGGATATGGCCATGTCGCCCCGTATGAAGTGGGGAATCGCCGGTGTCATCATCGCGCTCATCCTCTTCGGGTTCATCCCGTGGTACATCCCGGTGATCGTGCTGATCATCGCTCTCGCCGTCGCAGGCAGCGGCTGGCGCGCGCTCTCGCCATCGCAGCGCCGCCGGATCCGCGAGATGCGACGGCGTAGGGAAATCGGCCGGTAGCCGCGACTGGCGCCTTGCGGCGGTGGCCGCCGGGCGACTTGGTGGTGCGCCGCGCCACCTCTTTGGTCAGGGCTGGCCGGGCTGCCAGAAGGCAGGCAGCTCGCGCGGTGCCTCAGGGCCGTCGTAGTGGGCGAGCGGCCGGAAGATGCGGTTGTCGGCGATCTGCTCCAGCACGTTAGCCATCCAGCCGATGATCCGGCTGCAGGCGAACGACGGCGTGAACATCTCTCGCGGCAGCCCCGCCGCCTCGAGGACCACACCCGCGTAGAACTCCACGTTGGCGTACAGATCGCGGCCCGGCTTCAGCTCAGCAAGCAGTTCGACCGCAGTCTTCTCGACGACCTCAGCCAGCTCGACGCGCTCGCTGTGCAGCTCCCTGGCGACCTCGTGCAGCAGCTGGGAGCGCGGGTCGATGGTCTTGTAAATCCGGTGCCCGAAGCCCATGAGCACGCGGCCGCTCTGGATCTCGTTGCGCAGCCAGGGCTCCGCATTGTCGGGCGTGCCGATCGCGTCGAGCATGTCGAAAACCCGCGCCGGTGCGCCACCGTGCAGCGGGCCAGACAGGGCCGCGAGCGCCCCGGTCGCGACGGCGCCGAGGTCGGCGCCGGAACTGGCGATCACCCTCGACGTGAACGTCGAGTTGTTGAAGCCGTGGTCGATGGTGAGCATCAGGTAGCGCTCGACCGCGGA
>JASHOE010000071.1 GCA_030041275.1 Streptosporangiaceae bacterium | reverse complement strand
CGATCCCCGCGACGGTCAGCCCGATGCTGTTACCAAGTGCGAGCATCCCGACCACCAGTCGGCTGGGCGCCTGCCCGACGAGGATTACGTCGGCGACGATCACCACAAGCCAGCCCCCAGCCACCGCGACCGCCGCCAGCCGGGTCCGGCCGAGGGCCAGCAAGACCCTGGACAGGCTGGCGACGAGCCCGTAGCCGGCCAGCCCCGGCGCAAACAGCGCGAGCCCCACGGCGAGCTCGGGCACTTGGCCAGGCCGGGCGGCCAGGAACCGCGCCGCCGGGATGGCGACGGCGAGCACCAGCGCCGTGCCGAGGAACGACATCAGCAGGACCGCGCGGACTGAGGCGGCCGCGGTCTGATCGAACTCCGGCCCCTCGCGGACGGACAGGGCCGGAAAGGCGCTCACCGCGATCGAGATGGCCAGCACCGCGTACGCCGCCTCGAACACCTGCCAGCCATACTGGTAGAGCACGATCGAGGCGCTGGCCCCGTGACCGTTGGCAAGCACGATGACGACCAGCTGGGCGGCATCCTGAGCCAGCAGCGCAGCAACGCCGAATACGGCCAGGCCGCCAGCCCGGCGAGCGACGCCAGCCGGGAACCTGAAGGTAGGCCTGACGCGGATGCGCAGGCGCCAGGCCGGCCACACGGCGGTCAGCGCGAGCGCTGCCACGCCCGCGGTGGTGCCAACCGACAGCATGAGCTTGGCGCTCAGCGGCAGCGCGCTCAGATCGGCGGTGTCCCGCCCGCCGAGCGGGACGAACGCGAGGTAGGCCGTGATGACCACCAGGCTGGAGATGATCGGCGCCAGCGCCGGGGCCGCGAACCTGCGGTGCGCCTGCAGGATGCCGTAGAGCACGACGGCCAGCCCGTAGAGCAGGATCTGCGGCGCGAACACGACGAGCATGTGGCCGGTCACGGTCACTAGCGGACCATGCGCGCAGTGCTCACCGGAGTTCGCGGGATTGAGCAGGCTGGCGATTGGCCGGGCGGCCACCGCGATCGCGATGCTGACCGGGACCAGGATGACCGTGGTCCAGGTCAGCGCGGCCGAGGAGGTCTGCCGGACCTCAGCCGCGGCGGCCAGATCCCGCCCCGACCGGTCCGCAGGCCTCGCGAGCACCGGCACCATGATCGCGGTCAGCGCGCCGCCGAGCACGATGTCGTACACGATGTTCGGCAGTGTGTTGGCGGTGATGTAGGCGGTGCCGAGGCAGGTCGCCCCCACGGTCTTGGCGAAGACGACGGTGCGAACCAGGCCGAGGACGCGGGCCAGCACTGTCAGCGCGGCGATCATCGCGGCAGCCCGGCCGATCTGCAGGCGGGCCGGCCCGTCCCGGCCCTCGTCCTGGCCGTCCTGCCTGACGGGGACGACCTGGCCGGTCACCGCCGCTGCGCCAGGCGCTGGGCTTCGTGCGCCGGGCTTTCCCGCCGAGGATGGCCGGCCCGTGCCCCGTCCGCCGCCTGCGGCTGTCCGGCTGGCGTCTGGTGCGGAGCCGGCGCGGCCGGACGACGGCCGAGCTGGTCCAGCCAGCGCAACGGCTTGGTGCGCTCGATTACCTGGGTGAAGCTGACGTACTCGCTCGCCACGGTCAGGCCGACGATGGCCGCGAGCGCCGTCACCTTGCCCCGCCGGGGCAGCGTCGTCGCGGCCGCGACGCCGAGTAGCGCCCCGAGCGCGTTCGCGCCCGAGTCTCCGAGCATGGCGTGTTCGCCGAGATCTTCTGGCAGCAGCCCGACGCCAGCGCCGAGCGCTGGCGCGACCGCGGCGGCACCGCCGGGCGCGGCCGCGAGGAGCGCGCCAGCCACGGCGGCCGCTTTGATGGCCCGGCCCGGCCGCAGATCGAACAGGTTCACCAGGTTGGCACCGCCGGCCACCAGGCCCGCGCTGAGCAGCACGTCGGCGGACCCGTTCGACCGGCCGCCGCCACGCCCGTCGGCGACAAGCGCGGCGGTGACCGCGGTGGCGCCGATGCCAGCCAGCTTCACGGCCCCGGTGGTGACCTCCCCGCGGGCGAGTGCGCCAAGATGACCGCGGAACCCGGTGGCGCTGCGGTCCCCGGCGAGATCGTCATAGCTGCCGAACGCAGCCGCGCCGGCGCACGCGAGCACCGCGGCGAGCCGCTTACGCCCGCTGGCCGATCCCGCCAGCACCGCAGCCACACCGCCGATCGCCACGGCTGGTCCTTCGAGCAGCGTGACGGTTTCACCCCGGTGGTTGGTGCGGCTCCAGGCGGTCGCGCCGCCGGGCGGGCGGGCGCGCAGCACCCCGTAGGCGATCCGCGCGACCGCCGCTCCGACGAGTGCCGATCGCACGGCTGTGCGGCTCATCCGTGACTCTTCACGGTCGAGGACGCGCTGGTCTTCGGGGTCGAAACCGGGGTAGGCGCGGGATCGGGTGCCAGCGCCGTCTCCATCGTGTATGCCTTCGGGGCCTTGCCGCTCAACGCGTACCGGAGCGCTTGCACGACCACGATCTGGCCTATTTCGGTGTCGGCGTAGTCGACCGTCGAGACCGCCGGCCCCGCGCTGTTCTCGAGGCTGATCGCGCTGTCCGTGCCGATCGAGCTCCTATCGCCTGCCATGACCGTCGCACTGCCCGCGGACTTCAGCTCCTGGGCGACGGACACCAGCACCTGGCTCACCGTCAGTGTCGGCTGCCCGCTCGGCGTGACCAGGATCGCTAGCTCAGCCGGGGCGTCCGCAGGCGTTCCTGAGTCCACGCTGATGAACCCGTACTGGCTGAAACCGGCGAGGATGTTCTCGCTTGCGCTGCTCGTCAGGCTCGCGCTGCTCGACACGAGGCTCGCGGCAATCACCTGCGCTGCTGCCTGCTGACCTGCTACCGGGCCGGTGGGCTGTGAGGTGAGCACCAGCCCCGCATTGTTGGCCAGGGTCTCGGCCAAGCCGCTCAGCGCGGCCTCATTCTGCGCGGTGGTCGTGGTGAAGGTGGAGGTCAGGTTGACCTGACCGGTCACCGTCGCGCCAGCCTGCTTCAGCGCCGTGGTCAATCCGCCGAGCACCGAGCCGCTCGCGCCAGGCGCCGCGACGAGAACCACGCGCTCTCCGGTCAGCAGGCCACCAATGAGCCGTTCGGAACTGGCCTCCGCGACCGCGTTATCGGCCAGCACCTGCTGCTGCAGCTGATCCTTCTGCTTCCGCAGCGCGGCGTTATCCGCGAGCGCCCGGTGCTGCGCGGCGGTCAGCGCCTCCTCGGCTTTGCCGCTGAGGGCCGTCGAGCCGACCACGAGGCCGACGGCCAGGGCCAGGAAAACCGCGATTATGGAGACGAGGTGATACCTGAAGTCGATCACTACAGCAGTCCAGTTAGCCAGTACCACAGCCCCCGCAACGCCAGGCCGAGGTATCCCAGGTAGAGCTTGCCGACCGGGGTCCACGCCAGGGCGATGATCGGAATCAGGGCGGCGAAGGCGAGGAGTATGAGCGACCGGCCGGAGATCCGGCTCTGATACAGCCGGCTCACGCCCTTAGCGTCGACGATCTTGTCGCCAACGCGGATCCGGGTCAGCACGGCGCTGGCCATGCCCGACCGGCCCTTGTCGAGGAACTCTACCAGCCCGAACCGCATGCCCACGGTGACGATGAGGCTGGCCCCCGCCTCGTCGGCGAGCAGCACTGCCACATCCTCGCTGGTGCCGTCCGCGGGCAGGGTGACCGACGGGACGTCCAGGTCCTGCACCCTGGCGAGGCCGGGCGCGTAGCCGTTCCGGTAGGCGTGCACAACGATCTCGGCTCCGGACTTGAGCGCCCGGTCTGAGACCGAGTCCATGTCGCCGACGATCAGGTCCGGCCAGTAGCCGCCCTCGATCAGCGCGTTGGCTCCGCCGTCGACGCCGATGATGACGGGCTTGAACTCCCTGATATACGAACGCAGGGCCTGCAGGTCGTCCCGGTACCGGTAGCCCGCGGCAACCACGAGCACGTGCCGACCCGCGAGGCTTGTCCGCAGGTCCGGAATCCGGATGCCCTCGATCAGCAGCTCGGAATCACGGTTGATGTACTCGAAGGTATTGGTGACGAAGGCCTTGAGCTGCTCGGCAAGGCCCTCCTTGGCGGCCGCGATGGCGGCAGCCACAGACGCCTCGGTCTGCCTCGTCCCCTTCGCGACGACGCCATCGGCCAGATACAGCGTCTCACCGTCGAGCCGGACCTGCTGACCCTCTTTGACCTGGTCGAACACATCAGGCCCGACGTCATCGACGAGCGGGATGCCGGCGTCGATGAGTAGCTGCGGGCCTAGGTTCGGGTACCGGCCGCTGATGCTCTCGGCGACATTGATGACCGCCGACACCTGGCATCTGATCAGCGCGTCCGCGCTGACGCGGTCCAGATCGGCGTGGTCGATGATGGCGACGTCGCCGGGCTCCAGCCGCTTGGTCAGGTTTTTGGTGCGCCGGTCGAGGCGAGCGGTCGCCTGCCCGCCGCCCAGGTCCGGCGATCTGGTGCGGCGCGCTGCCGGGAAACCTCGGATCGGCGCCTTCATTGGCTTGCCATTTTGCCAGATCTGGCCAGGTCCTAGCGCCAGGCCGCCGATCAGGCGAGACTGGCGGTCGCTGCCGCCCTGGGCACGACGCTTGCCAAGGCGCGCTCGGCCGCGGCGGCGGCCAGCAGTTCGCTAGCGTGCGCCCGGCCGTGCTCGGAGTCCTCGAGCCCGGCGAGCATCCGGGACAGCTCGCGGACCCGGCCAGCGTCGTCAAGCCTGCTGATGCCGCTGTGCACGACAGACCCGTCGCTCGACTTCTCCACGACGAGGTGGGTGTCGGCGAACGCGGCGACCTGCGGCAAGTGGGTGACGACAATCACCTGGGCGAGCCTGGCCAGCCTGGCCAGCCTGCGGCCTATCTCTACCGCTGCCTTCCCGCCCACGCCGGCGTCGACCTCGTCGAACACGAAGGTCGGCACCGGGTCGGCACCAGCGAACACCACCTCGATCGCCAGCATGATCCGGGACAGCTCACCGCCCGACGCGCCTTTGTGCAGCGGCAGCGCTGGCGCTCCCGGGTGCGCGGACAGCCGGATCTCCACCTCGTCCGCGCCGTGCGGCCCGAAGCCCTGGGCGGGCGTGACCGCTACCAAGATCGTCGCGTGCGGCATCGCCAGCGCGGTCAGCTCCGCGGTCACCTGCTCGGCGAACTGCGCCGCGGTATGTGTCCTTGCTGCAGTGAGTTCCTGGGCCAGACCGGCGACCTCGGCGGCGAGCTCCGCTTCCTGGGCGGTCAGCGCGCCGATGGTGTCGTCATCGGCGTCAAGCTCAGCGAGCCGCGTTCCCGCCGTCTTCGCCCAGGCGAGGACTCCCCCGAGGTCACCGGCCGGCGCTCCGCCGCCGGTGGCGCCGTAGGCCCGGATCAGCCGGGTCAGTTCCGCGCGGCGTTCTTGCACCGCCGCGAGCCGCGCCGGGTCGGCCTCGACGGTCTGCACGTACGACGCCAGGTCGGCGGCGACGTCCGCGAGCAGGTAAGCGGCCTCGGTAACCCGTCCGGCCAGGGCGGCGAGCTGCGGATCATGCTGCGCAGCCGACTCCAGCGCGGTCCGCGCGGATGCAAGCAGACTGGTCACGTCGGCAGTCTCGTAACTGCCGCTCGCCGGGTCACCGACGAGCGCCTCGTGAGCCGTCGTGGCGGCCGCGTGCAGGGCGTCGGCGTTGGACAGCCGCTCATCCTCGGCGATCAGCTCGACGTCTTCGCCCTCGGCAGGCTCGACACGCTCGATGTCGGCGAGGCCGCGGCGCAGGTCGTCGGCCTCGCGGGCGCGGTTCGCGGCCGAGGTCGTCAGCTCGTCCAGCTGCGCGCGGACCTGCGCGTGCCGGTGATAGCTGCGCTGGTATCGGGCCAGCAACTCGGCGAACTCCGGACCGCTGAACCGGTCGAGTGCCTCGCGCTGCCGACCGGCCCGGAGCAGCTGCTGCTGGTCGGCTTGCCCGTGCACAGCGACCAGGTCCTCGGCCAGGTAAGTGAGCAAGGACACGGGCACGGACCGGCCACCGGCAGTGGCCCGCGATCGGCCTTCGGCACTGACTGAGCGCACTAGAAGGAGCGTGCCGCCGTCGTCGTCCAGATCACCGCCGGAGTCGTTGACCTGCCGGGCTATCGCGCCGTCCGGGTCCACCCGCAGCCGTCCCTCGACCACCGCCCGGTCGGCACCCGGGCGTACCCGAGCCGGGTCGGCGCGGCCGCCGAACAGGAGGCCGAGGCCCGACACGACCATGGTCTTGCCCGCGCCGGTCTCACCAGTGACTACGTTGAATCCCGGCGACAGCTCGAGCACTGCCTCATCGATGACTCCGAGGCCGGTGATCCGTACTTCCTCAAGCATGGCCCGATGACTCCTCGTCTGCCTCCTGACGTGCCGCGCTGTCAGAGGGCCAGTCGGCACCGCGGTCGGGCCGACCGCGCCAGCCCGTCACGGGCAGGCCGAACTTGGCGACCAGGCGGTCGGTGAACGGCGCGCCGACGGGGGCCTGGGCGCCGGTCACGGCGGGCAGTCGCGCCAGCAGCACCGGCAGGTTGCCGCGCCGCACCTCGACTCGCGATCCCGGCGGAAGCTCGACCATACGACGTCCATCGCACCACAGAACGGCACCGGCCGTGTCAGATTGGCCGCCGGCCACGCCGATAACCTCAGCGGCGAGGACCGACTGAGGCGAGACGACCATGGGCCGGGCGAACAGGGCGTGCGCCGAGATCGGCACCATGAGCAGCGCCTCAACCTCCGGCCAGACCACCGGGCCACCCGCGGAGAACGCGTACGCGGTCGACCCGGTCGGCGTCGCGAACACCACGCCATCGCAGCCCCACCGCGAGAGCGGACGGCCGTCTACCTCGATGACCAGATCGACCATCCGCTCTCTGGCGGCCTTCTCCACGCTCGCTTCGTTAAGGGCCCAGGTGGCACCTAGTTGCGTGCCGTTGTTGCGGACAGTGACGTCGACCGTCATGCGCTGCTCGACCGAGTACTTCCTGGCTGCGAGACCGGCGACCGCGGCCGACAGATCCTCTGGCTCGGCCTCGGCAAGGAACCCGATATGACCCAGGTTCACGCCGAGCAGCGGAACTCGAGCCGGCCGGGCCAGCTCGGCCGCCCGCAGCAGCGTCCCGTCGCCGCCCGCCACGAGGACAACCTCGGCCCCGACGGCGGCAGCGGGCGAGACCGGGACTACCTCTGCCTCTGAGCAGCTAAGCTCGGCCGCCTCCGGCTCCAGGACCCGGACCGCGATCCCGTGCTCGGACAGCTGCCCGATCAGTGCCCGCGACACCCGGAGCGCTTGTGGCCTGCCCGTGTGCGCGACAAGCAGCACGGTCCGCCCGCCTGAGGTGGCCGCCGGCCAGCCGGTCATTGCGGGCCCGCCGCAATGGCGTGCGCGAGCAAGTCCGCGGCGAGAGCTGGCGCGCCGCGACGCAGCCACAAGAAATACTCGACGTTGCCCGACGGGCCAGGCAGCGGGCTGGCGGTGACGCCAGCCACGCCGAGGCCGAGATCGCCCGCCGCCGCAGCCACGCTGGCCACGGCTGCGGACCGCACAGCCGGGTCCTTGACCACTCCGCCGCGGACCTGCTCGCGGCCGGCCTCAAATTGAGGTTTGACCATGAGCACGAAGTCGGCGTGCGGCGCCGCGCAGTCCACGAGGGCTGGCAGCACCAGCCGCAGCGAGATGAAGGACAGGTCGGCCACCACCAGCGCCGGCGCAGGCGCCACCTGCTCGGGCCTCAGGCTGCGGACGTTGACCCGGTCGAGAACGGTGACGCGATCGTCGCCGCGGAGCGCCCAGGCGAGCTGGCCGTAGCCCACGTCTACCGCGACGACATGTGCCGCTCCCGCTCGCAGCAGCACATCGGTGAAACCGCCCGTTGACGCGCCAGCGTCCAGGCAGCGCTTGCCCGCCACGGTGAGATCCGGGAACGCCGCGAGCGCCCCGGCCAGCTTGTAGCCCGCCCGCGATACGTAGCCAGGGTCGGAGTCAGCGTCGGCGACAGTGATCGCGGCGTCCGTGGCCACCTGGGATGCCGGTTTCGCCGCGCGCTGGCCGGCGACCGCGACCCGGCCGGCGGCGATCAGGTCCGCCGCCTGGTCGCGCGATCGGGCCAGGCCGCGCCGCACCAGCTCTGCATCAAGCCGCAGCCTCCTGCTCATCGAGTCCGTCGGTCGTGCTCAGCCGCCGTCGGCGGACTCAGGGTCTAGCTGACCGAGGACGCTTGTGAGCTCGGCGTGCACTCGCTCGAAGACCGCCGAGTGCTCGGTCACCGGCAGCTCCGCCAGCCCGTCGAGCAGGGTCAGCGCAGCGTCGACTCGCGGCTCGCCCGTCGTTGGCCGGGCCTGCTCGGTCACCTCAGCAGCCTGCTCGGTCGGTTCCGCGGCCGGCTCGGTCAGATCGTGGCCGGTCGCACCCGCAGCCTGCTCGGTCACCTGCGCCGCCACATCCTGCCCGCGCGCATCCGCGGCCGGCGCCGGCGCGCCCGCAGCCGCCTCCTCTTCGCCCAGGCCGTTGCCGACCGGCTCAGCCTGGTGATTCATCGCCTCACCACTCTCCCGCGGCCGGCAAGCCGCGCTCCGCATGCATCCGCTGCCAATCTGCACGCTACCGCCCGGCGCCCTCAGGCCGATGCACCTCTCCTGCGCGCCGCCGTGCCCCTTCCGCGCGCAGTCAGCGCGAGAGCGCACAATGTCGGGTGACGGCGGAAGGGAACCCATGGCGACAGCCGAGGAATGCCGGGCAGCGCTGGAGAGCCTGACCGGCCGCATTAGCGCGATGGATGCCAAAGACCGGCAAGCGCACCTGCTCGACCGAACCCTGAGCTGCCGCGTTCCCGACCTCGGGCTGACCTTCGTGACCCGGCTGAGCCCGGGCGGCGCCGAGCCAGTCAGGCTGGCCGAGAATGGCACCCAGCCGGCCCAGGTCAGGTTCACGGCTGACAGCGACGTCGTCGTCGCCATCGCCACCGATCCGGGCACCTTCATGCGCTCGTGGCTGACCGGCAGGCTGAAAGTCCAGGCCAGCGTGTTCGACCTGCTGCACCTCCGCAAGCTCATGTAGCCGGGTCGCGCGGGCCGCGGCCGACAGCAGGGCCAGCACGGTCCGGGGGCGCGAGGCGCGCGACGGCCTAGCCAGCTCGGCCGACGGCCGAGCCAGCTGGGGTCCTAGGCGGAGTCAGTCAAGATCTCCCGGACCTCCCGGAGGGCGTAGTAGACCAGCACGTAGCCGGCCGCGGGGTTCTGCCCACCACCAGCCGAGCGCCGCGCGTTGAGGATGAGCCCCAGCAGAACAGCGACGGCCAGGATTCCGTCGATCGTCGTCACCCGGCCCTCGGTGCGCAAGACCGGATTGTCCAGCGCGCGGCCGGTCTTGGCCTTGCCGCCTTTCCAGGCCAGCGTGAGATACTCCAGGATGAACCCGTGCCTGACCAGCGCCGGACGACGCGGGTCGTCGGTTGTCAGCACACCCAGATCCTGCCTGGTGGCAGTGGCGAGCGCACGATCAAGAACCCTCTGGTGGGCGAACTATTCGGAGTTCGCCGCGGTGGCATGCTGGCAGCATGCCGGAAGGAGACGTCGTGTGGCGGACCGCCAGGCAACTGCACGACGCGCTGGCCGGGCGGACGCTGGTCCGCAGCGACTTCCGGGTACCTCGGTACGCCACGGCCGATCTGACCGGGCGCACCGTGACCGAGACCGTGTCGCGTGGCAAGCACCTGCTCACCAGGGTCGACGGCGACATCACCGTGCACACCCACCTCAAGATGGAGGGCTCGTGGCGGATCGGCCCGATGACGAGCTACCCACCGCGCGATCACCGCATCCGGGTCGTTCTCGCGAACGAGCAGCGGCAGGCAGTCGGTGTCCGGCTCGGCATCGTCGAGGTGATTCGCACCAGCCGGGAGCACGCGGCGGTCGGCCACCTCGGTCCCGATCTGCTTGACCCAGCGTTCGACCCCGACGAGGCGGTGCGCAGGCTCCGCGGCGAACCGGGCCGCACGATCGGCGAGGCACTGCTCGACCAGCGGAACCTGGCCGGCCTCGGCACGATCTACCGCGCCGAGACGCTGTTCCTGCGCGGGGTCAGCCCCTGGTGCCCGGTGGCCGAGATCGAGGATATGCGCGCGCTCGTGGAACTCGCTCGGCGGTTGCTGGACGCGAACAAGGACCGGGTCGGCACGGTCACCACCGGTAATCCAGCTCGGGGCGCGCAGGTGTGGGTCTACGGTCGTGCGGGCCAGCCGTGCCGGCGGTGCGGCACCGTGATCCGACGAGCCGAGCTCGGGCCCGCGCTCGAGGAACGCGTCGCGGTGTGGTGCCCGCGTTGTCAGCCCGCCTGAGCGCGCACTGATTAAATCCAGCCGGCGCGTTCCCGGTAAGGATGTAGGTCACATCCTGGTCGACAGGTAGCTAGGGCAGATGTCCCGTTCGGCCAGCTTCACCATCTCGCTGGCAGACGCGGCCTGCATGTTCGACCAGTTCTGCTCGATCCACCTGACCTCGCTGGCCTGGGTGTGGCCACCCTGGCGGGCAGCACAGATGTCCTGCCCGAAGGTCGCGATGTCGGAGGTGGTGACGCTCCGCTGGAAGCTGAAGTCGTTCTGCATGTCGCTGACGAACTGCTGCTCTTGCAGGCTGATTGTCGGTGACTGTTCCGCGGCAGGCAGCGCGGCGGGGGTTGGCTTCGAGTTCGCGGCCGGCCTCTTCGGGCTGCCGCTGAGGGCGGCCGCGATGGCGAGGATGACGGCCAGCAGGCCGACGACACTGAGGATGTTCGTGTAGGCCCGGCGTCGGCGCCGATTTCTGGCATGCCGCCGCTTCCCCGGCCGCCGTCCCGTCGGCTCGGGTGCTGGACCCGGCGGGAAGCTCGGCTGCTGGCTGGGCGGGTAGCGACTCTGCTGCTGCCCCCGTGCTTGCGTCGAGCACGCGGGCTGCGGCTGCTGCTGGCCATACAGCTGCCACCGGGGCGGCTCGCCGTACGGTGGCGCCTGCCGGCCAGCGGGTGTCATCTGGTCCCCCCATGCACGCGACTAGCGCGTCGGCGTGTCGTCGCGATCGAGGTCGAGGTTGCTCACATGTCGTGGTGCGATACTCACCCCTGCCTGATCCGGTCGTCCATCCCCGGATTCGGGGTAGGTGGGCGATCGCCCGCGCTGCCAGCCCGCCTGACCGAGCCTGGGACGGTGGACGCGGCGCTGCGCGGCGGGCAAGATGACGAGACATGACGCTGTTCGCCCGGCCCGTCGCAGACGAGCGCGATGCCCTGCTGACCTTCCTCGCCCAGCAGCGGGACGCGGTGCGCGCTGCAGTGCTGGGGCTGACCGATGAGCAGGTCCGGCTGACGCCGACCGCGAGCACGTTGTCACTCGGCGGTCTGATCAAGCACTGCGCTCGAACGGAGCGGCGCTGGGTCGTGAGCGGCATCTCGGGCCAGCCGCTGCCGGGGCTGTGGCCGATCGAGGACTGGCCGGCGGATTTCCGGCTGGAGCCCGACGAGACGCTCGCGGGCGTGCTCGGCTACTACGCCGAGACGGCCGAGCTGACCGAGCAGATTGTCGCCGCCACCGCCGACCTGGGTGCACCGACAGCCAACGACGAGCACGTGTCGGTGCGCTGGGTGCTCCTGCACCTGATCAAGGAGACTGCCAGGCACGCCGGCCATGCCGACATCCTCAGGGAAAGCCTCGACGGTCAGCGGGCCGGGCAGCTCGACGAAGCGTACGAATCAGACCGCGCACGCTAGCACCAGCCTCGTCACCCGCGGCCGGCACCACGCCTGCACCGTTCATCGACCATATCTAGCTCGACCAGCCACCCGGCGCGTCGCGCCACATTGGGCCGAGCGGCACGCTGGCGCTGACGACTGCGTCACTTGACGAGGTCCAGTCAAGGCGGCTACCCGGCGTAGCCGTAGTGTCGGTAGCGCCTCGCCATCGAAACGCGCGGCAACAGAACAAGGTTGCCGGATGGATCCGCATCGGCCATCAACCGCCAATTGGTGAGTTGGCGCAGTACGGAGCGCGCAGTGCCAAAGTCAGGCCAGGTCGGCGGCAGAGCCAGAAGGCGCGCTGCGGCCACGGTAGTAAGCGCTTTTGTTGGCACCTTCGCTGCGTTGCTCACCGCTGCTGGTTGCGGCGCCATACCAGCAGCGGCGCACCGTCATCCCTCCCAGGGTGCCGTCGCATACTGGAACAGGTCCAGGCTGCTCGGCGCGCTGCCGTTCATCCGCGAGCGGGCCGCGCCGGCTCTTGGCCAGTCGGCTATCTCACACATCGCGGGGCCGCGGCAGGGACTCCGTATCGGCGCCTTGTTCGTTCGTGCGTCCGGCCGCGACCACTTCTGCACGGCGAGCGTGGTAGCCAGCCCTGGTAAAAACCTGCTGATCACCGCTGCGCATTGCATTAACGGCGGCAAGGGCGGCCACGGGTACCGGAAGGACATAGTGTTCATTCCCGACTACCGCCGTGGGCAGGCGCCCGACGGCGTGTGGACGCCAGCACGGCTACTCGTGGCTCCGCAGTGGGCGCACTCCTCCGATCCCGCATACGACGTCGGTTTCGTGGTGCTTCAGCCGCACGACGGAAAGAACATCCAGCAAGTACTCGGAGCCAACCGACTCGGCATTGACCTGCATTATCGCTATCTGGTCCACGTGACCGGATACCCGAACAGCTCCAACTCTCCGATCACATGTGTCAACTGGACCGGGAAGTCCAAGAACGCCCAGCTGGAGTTCGACTGCGCGGGCTATACCGGGGGCACGAGCGGCAGCCCATGGGTCATCAGCTTCAGCCTTCGATCGCGCACCGGAACAATCGTGGGGCTGATCGGCGGCTACCAGGACGGGGGGAACAAGCCCGCGATTTCCTATAGCCCGCTGCTCGACGCGGCCATTCACCAGCTGTACCGGCAGGCCGAGGCCGAAAGCAGGAACCAGGACGATCTGGGGCCGGGAAGCATGCCCTTCTGATGTTCCTGATCACACAGACTGCCCGCCAGGCCGGGCATGCCGGCGTCGTCAGGGAAGGCTTTGACGGCCGCCGGGCGGGCCATCTGGACGAGGCGTACGAATCGGCCCGGACAAGTTAGCGCCGGGCCGCCTCCGCCGGATACCGGCGGGCGACCCGGCGCCCCCGGGCGACCGGGGCCCCCGCGCCCGGCCGCCCGCAGTCAGCGAGCTATGCGTCCCGCTTGCGGAACAGGACTACCGCCGACACCATGGCCAGCGCCGCCCAGCCGCACAGCACGGCGAAGCTTGGCCAAGGCCCGAACATCGGCGTGGAACCAGGCGGCTGTGCCCGCACCTGCCAGAGCTGGCCGCCAGCCAGCGCCGGGACCCACTTGTCGATGTGGTTCTGCCATCCCTGGGGCAGGAAGTTGACCAGGATTGTCACCACGAACAGCATCCCGACCAAGGTCCCGATGGCGGCCGCGGTGTGCCGCAGCAGCAGGCCGAGGGCGAAGGCCAGCACCCCGCACGCGGTCAGGAAGAGCGCGCCGCCGATGACTGCGCGGAGCACGCCAGGGCTGCTGATGCTGACGCTGATGTGGTGCGAGGACATGATCGCCTGGCCCAGGAAGAACGCCGCAAACGAGGTGATCAGCGAAGCGACGAACGCGATGACCGTGAAGACAGCCGCCTTGGCCGCGATCATCACCCCACGGTGCGGGTTCGTCGTCAGCGTGGTCCGGATCATCCCGGTCCCGTACTCGGAGCTGATGACCAGGACACCCAGGACGCCAATGATCAGCTGCCCGATGTAGAGCCCGGCGAGGCTCTGCCGGGTCGGGTCCCAGCCCGGCCCGCTCGGCGGGTGCGGCTGCGAGGCGACGCCGAAACTGGCCAGCGCGCCGAAACCGACGACCACGATGAACATGGCGATCAGCGTCCAGTAGGTCGACCGGACCGACCGGATCTTGGTGAACTCCGAGCGCAGCGCGCCTCCGAAGGTGACGCGCCCGGCCGATCGGGGCAGGTTGAGCGCCACGCCAGCCGGGGGCTGCAGCGTTGTCGTGGTTGCCATCTCAGACCTCCTTTCCAGCCAGCACCGGCTGCTCGGGCACGCCGGCGTGGAATTGCACGCTGGACGCGGTCAGCTCCATGAACGCCTGCTCCAGCGACGCGTGCATCGGCGCTAGCTCGTGCAGCCTCACCGCGTTCTCGTGAGCGAGGTCGCCGACCTCAGCCTGGTCGAGCCCGGTGACGACCATGGCGCCATCGCCGTCCTCGCGCACCGTGCCACCCACCGCGGCGACGAGCTTCGCCAGCAGGTCCGGCTGCGGGGTCCGCACCCGCACCGTTCGCTGCGAGTTGGCCGCGATGAATTCATCGACCGTGCAGTCAGCGATCAGCTTCCCCCGGCCGATAACCAGCAGGTGGTCGGCCGTGTTCTCCATCTCCGACATCAGGTGGCTGGACACGAAGATCGTCCGGCCCTCGGCGGCCAGCGCCTTCATCAGGTTCCTGATCCACAGAATGCCCTCCGGGTCCAGGCCGTTGACCGGCTCGTCGAACATGAGGATCTGCGGGTCGCCGAGCAAGGCGGCGGCGATTCCGAGCCGCTGTCCCATGCCGAGCGAGAATCCCTTGGACCGCTTGCGCGCCACGTCGGTCAGTCCGACGAGGCCGAGGACCTCGTCGACCCGGCGCCGCGGCAGGTTGTTGGACTGAGCCAGGCAAAGCAGGTGGTGGTGAGCGCTCCGGCCCCCGTGCAGAGCCTTCGCGTCCAGCAGGGCACCGACCTGGCGCATCGGCTGGGCCGCCTGCTCGAATGGCTTCCCGTTGACGGTGACCTGACCCGCCGTCGGCCGATCGAGGCCGAGGATCAGCCGCATCGTGGTGGTCTTCCCGGCGCCGTTCGGGCCGAGAAAGCCGGTGATCTTTCCAGGCGCCACGCTGAAGGAGAGATTGTCCACCGCCAGCGTGTCCCCGTACCGCTTGGTGAGGCCCCGTGCCTCGATCATGTCAGCCTGTCCTCTTAGTAGACCGGTGCCAGTCGGGCTGACTGGCGATACCAGTCTCGCGGGGAAACGCGATAGCTCGCGTCAGCCGCCGGGCTGATTTGCGGTCACCCCGCAGGGTGATGTCAGCGCGGCTGGCCGATAGCCGCGAGGACCACGTCGGCAGCGTGGCGCTGGTCCTCCGGGCTTGCGGCCAGCGGGTCCGCCGACCAGGCGGCGCCGCAGAGCGCCCGCAGGCCGTCGATCCAGGCACCCGCCCCGGTCACGGTCAGCCACGCGTCGCCGGTGCCCGCCGGCCCGGCGGTCCACCCGCCACAGCGGAATCCGCCGTCCGCCGCCGCGACCTCCGGATGGCTCGTGTTCAGGCCAGACAAGTCCGCCGCGACGTAACTAGGACGCTGGGCCGCGGGCGCCAGCAGCAGGTCTGCGGGGCGGGTGACACCGGTCAGCACGAGCAGGCTGTCCGCTCCGCCGCGGACCGCGCCCTCGATGTCGGTATCCAGCCGGTCGCCGACCACGAGTGGACGCTTCGCCCCGACCCGCTCAACGGACTCAGCGTGCAGCGGCGGCTCGGGCTTGCCGGCCACCGCCGGCTCGCGACCCGTCGCGTGAATGACGACCTGGGCCAGCGAGCCGTTGCCCGGCTGCGGGCCACGCGGCGTGGGCAGAGTTCGGTCGGCGTTGGACAGCACGTACCACGCGCCGGCGTTGATGGCGAGGGCGGCCTCGGCCAGCAGTCCGTAGTCGATGTGCGGCGAGTACCCCTGCACGACGGCAAGCGGGCCGACCGCCGCCGACGTCACCGGCCGAAGGCCGCGCTCGCGCACGGCGAGACGCAGCCCTTCACCGCCCACGACCAGGACCGGCGAACCGGCGGGCAGCCGGTCGGCCAGCATGTGCGCGGCCGCCTGGGCCGACGTCACGATGTCGGTGGCGGTCGCGGAGATGCCCATCGCGACCAGCTGCGCCGCGATGGCGTGCGGGGTTCGGGAGGCGTTGTTGGTGACGTAGGCCCGCTTCATGCCATGGCTAGCGGCCGCCTTGAGCGCGTCGGCGGCGCCGGGAATAGGCGTCCCGCCCAGGTATACGACCCCGTCGAGGTCGAGCAGTGCTGCGTCGTAGTGCTCACTGAGCGGGCCAGCGCAGGACCCTGGCGCGAGGCGCGCGCTGCGGCCGGACGAGCTCGCGCTGGCACCGGCAAGCCCGTTCCCCCAGCTCAATCCGAACTTCTTTGCTGAGGCTCGCGACGAGCTCGCAGCGTCGCCCGCACGCTGCGCAACGCGTCGGTGTAGTGGCGCACATTGGGTCGCATCGCCGCTGCCAGCGCCAGGTGCTCCGCGGCGCCGCCGGGGTCCCCGGTGCGGGCCAGGGCCAGGCCGAGGCCGAACTGCGCGTAGTCGTCTGTCGGGCTGGCCTCGACGATCAGCCGGAAGTTTCCGGCCGCGGCTGCGTACTGGCCGGTGTCGAACTGGGCCCTCGCCAGAGCTTCGAGGATGCTCCGGGAGCGTGGCTCGGCTGCGGCGGCCCGCTGCAGCAGCTGGGCGGCGGCGGCCGGGCTGCCCCGGCCGAGCAGGTCAAGGCCGCGCTGGTAGAGCTGGTGGGTGTCAGCGGTGCCCGCCGGCTCGGCCTGCTCAGGGGGTCGCTCTGACTTCGGATCGGCGGGCTCCTCGCGCGGATTCTCCGGGCGGGAATCAGGCCCGCCCGCCGGTCCTTCTGACATACGTGCCAACCCTTTCGTCCGGCGAGACGCCGGCGCAGCAGCAGCCACCGGGCCTCGTGCTTGCGCCGTTCCGCGGCGTGCGCTACGCCGAGGACCGGGTGAGCGGGCTCGCCCGGGTAACTTCACCACCGTACGACGTCATTGCCGCCGATAACGAGACCCACCTGATGGCGGCCGACCCGCATAACGTGGTCAGGCTCATCCTGCCCCGCCACGAGCCTGGCCAGCCCGGGAGCCCCTACCAGGACGCTGCGGCCGACCTCGGCCACTGGCTCGCCGACGGGATCCTCGCCGCTGACCCGGCACCGGCCCTGTACGTGTACGAGCAGGCGACCGGACCTGCGGTGCTGCAGCGGGGCCTGATCGGCGCCCTCGGGCTGGTGCCGTACTCGGCCGGCGTCGTGCAGCCGCACGAGAACGTGATGCCAGGGCCGGTCGCCGGCCGCCGCCAGCTCATGGAGGCCACCCAGGCAAATCTCGAGCCGATTTTTCTCCTCTATCAAAACGGGAACGGGGTGGCCGCCGGGCTGGTCGACTCCGTCGCAGACGGTAGCCCGCCACTCGCCGAGGCCATGACGCCAGACAGTGTGCGGCACCGGCTCTGGGCGATCACCGATCCAGCCGAGCTGGCCGCCATCGCGGCCGATCTGGCGCCGCACACCGCGCTGATCGCCGACGGCCACCATCGGTACGCGGCGTACCTCGAGGTGCAGCAGCGACTCCGGCAGGCCGGCGCCGGCCCTGGGCCGTGGGACCGCGGGCTGGCGCTGCTCGTGGACTCGGCCGCCTACCCACCGCAGGTCGGGGCCATCCATCGGGTGGTCGACGGGCTGGTGCCGGAGACGGCAGCCAGGCTGGCCGCGGCCGCGTTCACGGTGCGCGAGCTACCGGGCGCCGCGGGCGACGTGCCGGCGATGCTTCGCGAGCTGGACGCGGCATGCGAGAACGCAGTCGCGTTCGTGCTGGCCGGACATGGGCGGGCGTGGCTGCTCAGCGACCCCGACCCCGGTCAGCTGCGGGCGGCGGTGCCGGACCAGCCAGGTGAGCTCTGGCAGCGGGTCGGCGGCACTGTCATGGCCGACCTGTTGTTCGCCCGAATCTGGGGGGTCATGGACGACGAGCGGTGCGTGCAGGCGTTCCACGACCCGGCCGAGGCGGTGCGAGCCGCGGACGACTTGGCTGGCTATGCCGGCTGTTCTGGCGGCGGGACCGCTGTGCTTTGCTGCCCGATGTCCCCGGCGCAGGTGTACCAGGTTGCTGCGCTCGGCCGGCGCGTGCCGCGCAAATCGACGTCGTTCGGCCCGAAGCCGCGTACGGGCCTGGTCCTGCGTCTGTTCGCTGAGGGCTGAACCAGGGCTAGGGCTTGAGGAGGGACGACCGCAAGGATGTCGGACTGTAGATCACGCAGCTGATGGTCCGCCGGCCATCGAGCCAGGTATTCGCCAGCGGGTACATGAATCGCCCGCTCATCGAACCGTTCACCTTCGCGATATCGATGGCAGCCGTCACCCTGGCGGGGCAGCCCTGAGCGGCGAGGGCGCTCAGCCTCTTTGCTCCCGGAAACCTGGCCGATGAGCCGCTGGCCTGGAAGGCCGCGACGACCTGCGAGTTGTGTGGCTGGCTGCAGGGCGTCTCCTCGATGAACGCGACACCCTGGGAACCAATCGAGGTTGGCCAGTCGAAACAGTCGCCAGTAACGAGCGAGTCGATCGGGACCTCGTGACTGCCCGGCCCATTCGTGGTGCTCACGGTGAAGGTCCCGGTGATGGCACCGACCGCGATCAGCGCCCCAACCAGCACTAGCCAGCCTGCCCCGAAGACGATTCCGAGAATGGCCAGCGTTTTGCCACCCTGGAGTGACCTGCGGATGCGGCTGACCGCCACAGATCCGAGCACGATGCCGATGAG
>JASHOE010000070.1 GCA_030041275.1 Streptosporangiaceae bacterium | reverse complement strand
GAGCCGATCACGCCCAGCTGACTGGCAGCCCAGTCCCCCACGAACAGCGGCTGCAGGATGTCGTCGAGCGGGCTGCCCCACGTGTACTGGCCGAACCGGGCACCCGGTTCCTCCAGCACCGCGGAGTCGCCGGCGTGCCGGTTCAGCCAGTCGGCCGCGCTGGTCCAGTACGCGGGGACGCTGCGGAACGAGCCTTGTACCGACAGCCCGCTGACGTAGGCCGGCAGCGCCACCAGGCCGATGGCGGTCACCGCGATGGCGGTCAGCGCCGCCCGCGGCCGGACCCGGGCAACCTGGCCGAGCAGGCTGGCCAGCCCGAGCGCGATCGGCAGCCGGATCAGCGCGTCGAACTTGTCGAAGTTCCGCAGCGGCGCGAGCGGGCCGTTGATGATGGTGTCAATGTCGCGGGCGAGCGGACTGCCGAACGCGCTGACCGAGCCGGTAGCGACGACGAAGACACCGATGACCAGGAGCAACACCAGGAACCGCCGGTGCGGCGTGCGGCGGCTGACCAGGCCGGTCAGGCCGAGCCCGGCTACCAGGCCGGTGGCGATGGCGGGCAGCGATCCGGTCGAGATGCGATAGCCGGCGGGCAGCCACGGCTGCCCGTCGGTAACCAGATTGGCGAGCCAGTCCTCGGTCCCGCGCAGGCTATTGAACAGCCCGGTCGCGGACGCCGTCGTCGAACCGCTCTCGGTGTAGGGCAGGAACGACACTCCGTACCTGGCGAACAGCACGAGCGGGATGAGCCACCAGGCCGTGGCGAGCAGCACCGCCGGGACCCACCACGCCATGACTCGCCACCGCGGCGCCGGCCGCGGCGCGGCGAGCAGGTAGATCACCGCCGGAACCAGCACGGCGACGGTCGCCGCCGCGTTGATCCCGCTGCACAGCGCGACGGCAACCGCTGACTGCGCGGCGAGGCAGGCTCGCGTCCGCCGGGTGGCCGCCGACCCAGCCTGCACGGCGCGTACCAGCGGAACGAGGATCCACGGCAGCATCGCGCTCGGCAGCACCTGGGCCGAGTCGTAACCCAGCAGGCTCAGCGCGATCGGCGACAGCGCGTACGCCAGCCCCGCCACGAGCTGCGAGCCCGGCGAGCCGATGCCGAGCGCGCGGCACAGCCGGATCACGCCGGCGAACGCGGCCAGCAGGATGGCGCTGATCCACAGCCGCTGCGCGATCCAGGCTGGCACCGCGGCGAGCTTGGCGAGCAGGAAGAACGGACCGACCGGGAAGAAGTAGCCGACCGCCTGGTTCTGCAGCTGGCCGAACTGCGCCGGATCCCACAGCTGCAGGGCACGCTGGAGGAACCCGGCCGGGTTGATGGCAAGGTCGATCTTCGTGTCGGCGAGGATCGCGCCGGGGTGCGAACCAAAGGCCAGGCCCACCAGCGCCACACAGCACGCGACCAGCCACCAGCGCTGCGAGCCGACCGCCTGGGTCCGGCGGCGAGCCGCGGCCAGCACCTGCCCCGGTGCGTCAATCACCGTGCGTCACACACCTGGCGTCACACACCATGCCTCACACACCGTGCGTCACATACCGTGCGTCACTCATGGCGCCGCTGCGAGTCGGCGATGAGGCGGGCCATCAGGCTGACGCTGGAGTCCCAGTCGAACTGGCTGGCCCAGCGACGACAGGCGGCGGCCATCTCGGCTCGGGTGACCGGGTCCGACAGTTCCTTCACCGCGCGCTCGGCGACGTCCTCGATGCGCTGGCCGGTCCGCACCAGCCAGCCCGTTTCCCCGTCCCGCACGGCGTCGCGCAGCCCGTCGACGTCGTAGGCCACGGTCGGCACCCCGAGCGCGGCGGCTTCGAGCACGCACAGGCCCCAGCCCTCGCCCTGCGACGTGTTGAGGTGCAGCAGGGAGCCAGCCACCACCGCTCGCTTCGCTGCCTCGGGCAGAAAGCCGCGCAGTAGCACGCGCCCGGCCAGGCCCCTGGCGGTGATCTGCGGCCAGAGAGTCGTCGCCACCGGACCGCTCCCGATCACCTCGATGACGGCGCCGTCGCCCAGCCGCTCGGCGACGTCCAGGACCCGCTCGACGCGCTTGTGCGCGACGAGCCTGCCCACCCAGCTCAGCACCGGGACCTCAGCGGGCGCTGCGGCGGCGGGATGCTGCAGATAGTCGGCGGTCAGGCCGTTCGGGACGATGTGAATGGGGCCGGTCCAGCCGAGCCGGTCCCGCATCGCGGCCACCGTCGACTGCGACACCGCGACGCACTCGTGCCGCCGGTAGGTCCACCGCGAGACCGGCCCTTCGAGGAGCCGGCCGACGGCCGCCACCAGCGGCGAGAAGTGCACGCCAAACTGCGCGTCGTGCACGTGGTGCATGACACACAAGACCGGAACCCGCCGCGGGAGCACCCACGGCGTGAAGAACGGGATCCCGTTCTGACAGTCGAGCACCACGTCGAACGCCCGGCGGTGCACGGCGAGCCAGCCGAGCACGAGCGGGTAGACCGACAGCCGCGAACCGATCCGGACGAGCTGGATGCCCTCCCGGCGCTCCCGGTGCGACTGGCCGGGGGCCCGCGCCGTCAGATACCACACCCGCGCGCCCCTCGCCAGCAGTCCGACCGCCATCTGCCAGGCGTACTGCTCGGCTCCGCCGGCGCTCGGATGCCACGGGTCCCGCCAGTTGACCACGGCGATCCGCAGGCCCGCGACGTCGGCCGGCCGGTCCATCCCGGCCACGGCATCCTGGGCTCGCTGCGGCATGCCGCAATACTAGAGGCGGCCCAATTTGGCTGCCGGCGGGTCGGCTGTCCAGCCCGATAGGAGCGGATCGGGTGCGGCGGGCCGCAGCCGGAGGGCTCGCCAGGCGACCGCGAGCTCGGCAAACGAGGACGCCGAGTGCCGCCAGATCGAAAACGTGGAGCCGCCCACGTCCTGCCATCGCACCGGGATCTCCACGGGCGTCGCGCCCAGCTGCACGCACCTGGCGATGAGCTCGACATCGAAGGCGAACCCGGTGACCCGCAGTCTGGCCGCGGCGGCTCGCACGATCGCCCCGTCGAAGAATTTGAAGCCGCACTGGGTGTCGCCGACGCCGGGAACGAGAACCCTGGTGGCCGCCCGGAAGGCGGTCGCGCCCACCCGCCGGATAACGGTGTGCCGGTCCTCGACGTCGGACTCCGGGTGCGACCTCGAGCCGAGAACAACGGGATACCCCGCGCGCAGGAACCCGACGGCCACCGGGATGGCCGCGGGATCGGTGGCCATGTCTGCGTCGCAGAACCCGACGTATCGCGCGCTCGTCGCCAGCACCCCGGCGCGCACCGCGGCGCCCTTGCCCGGCTCGTTGATGCGCACGAGGCTGACCCGCACGTCGCCGGGCGGCCAGCGCCGCGCGATCTCGCCGGTGTCGTCGGTGCTCGCACTGTCGACGACGATCACCGCCACGCCCGGCGGTAGCGTCGCCGCGGCCGAGCACAGCCGGGCCAGCCCCGTCGGGAGCCGCCGGTGCTCGTTCCGCGCCGGGACGACGATTTCCAGCCACGGCGTCGTCGGCGCCATGCGCTCGCTCATCGCCGCTGAACATACATGGCGGCCCGAATCACCGGTTCGGCGCGGCGGGGGTTAGCGCTGGCCGTAGTTATAGAGCTGGGCGTTGACGGGCTTGCCGTTGTCGATGCCGGACACGACAGCGCCCGCACCGAGCCCCGCGCCGACAGCAAGCACGGCACCGATGAGGATGGCCATCACCAACGCGCGCATCGACCTTCCCTTTCGCCGGAATCGCACTCGCTTTCGCCGATTTCGCGGATGAGCATAGCGGCTGGCACCTGTTTCGCCTAGGGATGGCAAGGCGGCGTCGGCGGCCCGCCGCAGTCCGCGCGATCAGCGGATCCGGTAGACGACAAGGCCGGGTGCCGAGTAGGCGATCAGGCAGCCGGGCAGCACCCGGGCGGCCCATCGCAACCCTTCGCGCCGGGCCGTCGACGACCCCGAGCCGGCCGCCACGCCGGGGCCTGCGTCCACGATCACGTACCGGACTCGGGCCGCGACGAGCCGCGCCGTGAGCGGCCGGCCGGACTTAATCAGTCCGGTCAGCGCCGCCGCGGCCGGGTCTTCCGGCGGCAGCACGACGGAGCCGACCTGCACGCCGTCGTTCCAGATGACGGTCCGGGTCAGCAGCCGCGGCCACGGGTCGAGGACCGCCTCGCCGTGGTTCCACCCTGGCCTGCGGTAGGAAGCCCAGGGCAGCAGCAGCACGCTGCCCGGCTGCCGATCGTCGGTGATGATCCGCCGGGCGGTCAGCCAGCTCGCGGGATACTCCACCGGATGCAGCCGGCCCGCCGCGCCCCAGGCGAGCCCGGGCAGGAACGCCACCGGCGCGATCACCAGAGCCGCGGCCAGCGCCACCCGGCCGTCGCGCACGACCGGCGACCTCGCGGCCCGCAGCACCCAGCTCACCGCCAGCCCGAAACCCGCCGCCTCGACGAGCGCGAGCGGCGCCACGAACTGCTGCCCGTCGCGGAGCGCCCCGAACCCGCCGAAGCCGCGGATAGCCCACTCGAGCAGGTGCAGGCCCGGACCGAACGCGCCGAGGAGCGCGAGAACCAGGCCCGCCACCGCGGCCGGCCCGGCGCCCGGCCAGCGTCCGCGCCCGCGCAGCACAAAGCCCGCGAGCCCGACGACGACCAGGAACAGCCAGAACGCCGTCACCGGGCCGGCGTAGCCGGACGGGACGGTCTGCGCGTTCCACCCCCCGCCGAGCATGACCACGCTGCCGACCGTGCCGAACGGGGTGTCGGCGCGGGCCGCGAACAGCGCGGCGGCGGCCGGACTGCTCGCCGTCGGCCGGGTCAGGGACGGGACCAGCCACGGCAGGCTCGCCAGCAGCAGCAGGCCCGCCGTCGCGGCGAGCGCCGCACCGCGGTCGCGCAGGCTGGCGGGCCGCAGCGCCGCGGCGGGCAGCGCGACCAGCGCGGTGACGAGCAGCGCGGCGAACCCGCCCACCGCCGCGGGCAGCAGCGCGAGCAGCAGCGCCCGCCGAGATCCGCGGCGGGCCAGCACGCCGAGCACCCACGGCAGCCCGGCGTAGCCGAGCAGCAGCGCCCACTGACCGATCAGCAGCCGCTCGGCCACGTACGGGTTCCACGCGTAGAACACGCCGGCGGCCAGCCTGGCCGGCCACGGCTCACCGTCGAGCAGCCGCGCCGCGCCCGCGCAGGCCAGCACGAAGATCGCCAGCAGGATGCCCTTCTGGACCACGTCGGCGGGCAGCAGGTGCGCGAACGCGGTGACGACAGCGTCGCTCGGCACCGCCCGCGGCAGCGTTCCGGTCAGGCCGAACATGGTGGCGTCGAACCGCGGGTCAGGAACGAAGACCATGTCGTACGCCAGCAGATAGCCCGGCCGCAGGCCAGGGCCAAGCGCCAGCAACCCGAGCGCGAGACCGACCAGAACGGCCACGGCCGTGCGGCGTGCCGACCCGCCGGGTCGATCGTGCGCACCCCGCGCATCAGGCTGGGCCGTGGTCACCCTGCCTGCCGCCGCGGTCATGTACGCCCGCTCCCTCCGCCGTCCGGCCGACAGTACTGTAACTGTGCGGCCACCTGCCGAGAGCCGCGCTACGGGGAGGCCGCGTGGGCCGGATGCTGCGGCTGCTGCGGCTGTTCCGGACCGAGCAGTCCGAGCCGGAGCGGTTCTACCGCGAGCTGGCCGCCGACTCGGTCGCCCAGCTGACCCGCTACACCACGCTGTCCGGCCAGCTCGTACTGGACGTCGGCGGCGGGCCCGGCCAGTTCACCACGGCGTTCCTGGCCCGGGGCGCACGCTGCGTGCTGGTCGAGCCCGACGCGGCCGAGCTCCGAGCACGGGGCACGCCGCCACCCGGCGCGGTGCGCGGCGACGGCATGCGGCTGCCGATCGCCGACGCCGTGATGGACGTGTGCTTCTCCTCCAACGTGCTCGAGCACGTACCCGACCCGGCCAGGATGATTGCCGAGATGGTCCGGGTGACACGGCCGGGCGGGGTCATCTACCTGGCCTTCACCAACTGGTACTCGCCGTGGGGTGGCCACGAGATGGCGCCGTGGCACTATCTGGGCGCGGGGTACGCCGAGCGGAGATACCGGCAGCGGAACCACAAGCCAGCCAAGAACAAGCCGGGAACGGGGTTGTTTCCGGTCCACGTGGGCCCGACCCTGCGCGGCATCCGGGCCCGCCGTGACGTCGTCGTGCTCGACGCGGTGCCGCGCTACTACCCGCGCTGGACCAGGTTCGTGCTCGCCGTTCCCGGCCTGCGCGAGGTAGTGACGTGGAACCTGCTCCTCGTGCTTCGGCCGGTGGGCCGTCAGTCCGATTCGGGCCCGGTCACCAGCACGGCTGGCAGCAGCGTCTCGTAGGCCGCGAGGTCTGCCTCACCGTCCGGTGCCGCCGACGCGGCGAGCGCCAGCGCGTGCCGGAGCATGTCCGGCCAGGACCAGCCCAGCGCGATGCCGGGTACGAACCCGGCGACCAGGCCGTCCCGGAACGCCGCCGGCTTCCGCTGGGCGGGCTGCGACCGGCGCGCCGCGGCGATCGCGGCCGGGCTGATCTCGGCCAGCCACCGCCCGTCCTGGGTGCTGGCCAGCACCCCGCGGTCGGTCGCGAGCACGACCGAGCTGTCGTCCCCCGGTTCCAGCCCGGCGGCCTCGGCGGCCTGCTCCGGGATGATCAGGGCCGGGCCCCGCCCGGCGCCGTTCCGGAGCGCGCTGCCGCCTGCGTCGAGCACGACCGGAACGCCGGCCTGCGCCGCGTAGCTGATGAGCGAGCCGTAGATCTCGGCCGGCAGCCCGGCCGGCAGGCTGCCTGCCAGCACGACCGCGGTCGCGCCGTCCAGCAGCGCGCGATAGTCGGCGGCGAGCCGGCCGAGTTCCTCGGTGGTGATGTACGGGGCGGGCTCAGACAGGCTCGTCGTCTCGCCCGACGTCACGTCGCGGACCTGCACCACCCGCCGCGACTCTGCCGCGATCCGGGTGAAGCTGGTCGCCACGCCGGCCCGGGCGAGCCCGGCCCGGATCAGCTCGCCGGCCGACCCGCCCGCCAGCCCGGCCGCCGTGACGTCATGCCCGAACGTGTGCACCAGCCGCGCGACGGTGAGCCCGCGGCCGCCGACCCGGGTCCGCACCGTGGCGACCGGGTTGGCCGTGCCGAGTTGGACCCGCTCGGCGGTGTAGTCCACCAGCAGGGCGGGGTTGAGGGCGACGCTGACGATCACCCGGCCAGCTCCCCCGAAACCGTCGCGGCCAGCAGCGCCCCCAGCTCCCAGCACGCCTCCAGGTCGGTCCTCGCGGGCGGCCCGATCACGGTCACCGGGGGCCGAACGGCCTGCCAGCCGAGACCGTTCGTGATCGACTCCACCGCCCGGACCGCCCCGGCGGTGTCGCTCGCGCCGTGCACGTACAGCCCGTACGGCCGCCGCCTGGTGGCCTCGAGGCACGGGTAGTAGATGCCATCGAAGAAGTGCTTCAGCGCGCCGGCCATGTAGCCGATGTTCGCGGGCGTGCCGAGCAGGTAGCCGTCAGCGGCCAGCACATCGACCTCACTGGCGGTCAGCGCGGGCCGCACCACGACCTGGACGCCTTCGACCTCGTCGGTCCGCGCACCGTCCGCGACGGCCTCGAACATCGCCTGCAGCGCCGGCGACGGCGTGTGGTGGACGATCAGCAGCGTCGGCATCACAGCGAGCCTAGACCAGCCGTTACGGTGGCTGGATGCGCCGGCCGCTCGTGTTCGCGACGCTCGCCGACGTCTGCTGCGTGCTGGCATTCGTGGCGATCGGCCGGGAGACGCATCACGACGGAGACAGCCTGGCCGGGATCTGGTACACCGCGTGGCCGTTCCTGATGGGCCTTGCCATCGGGCTCGTCGCGGCGAGGTACTGGCGCCGGCCTACGGCGATCGCACCGGCCGGGCTGGGCGCCTGGCTCGGCGCGGCCGCCGCAGGGATGGCCATCAGGGTGGCGGCCGGGCAGGGCACGGCGCTGGCGTTCATCGTTGTTACGCTGCTCTTCCTTGGTCTGTTCCTGCTGGGCTGGCGAGCCGCGACGCTAGTCTTTAGTCACTTGAGGCACACAAGCCCCTGATGGGGACGCCGGGGTTGAAGCTGTCCCAGGTGGCAACACATACTCGGAAGAAGGCCTGCGGCCGGCCTGGGGCTGGCAGCTAGCTCGACGGGAGGGCCAAAGTGAAGCGGCAGCTCCGCCTGACCGCGGCCGCGATGCTCTCCGCGGGGGCCGCGCTTGCCCTGCTCGCGGGCTGCGGGGCGCCGAGCTACACCTACGCATCCGACAGCGCCGACCACGCCTACTTCAAGGTGCCGGCGAGCTGGCAGCAGGTGAGCCCGGCCAAGCTAGCCGAGGTCCAGGACGCCTTCCTCACCAACTCCGCCGCCGGTGCCGCCGGCGGCGCGTTTACCTGGTCCCGCGCCTACGCCGCGGCCGCAAAGCCCGCCCTCACGTCGCTGCTCTCGGGCTCGTCGAGCCCGGTGGTGTACGCGAGCGTGCAGAGTCTGCGGGACTCCCTGCGGGCCTCGTTGTCCTTTGACTACATGCGTGACCTGCTGTTCCCGGTGACTTCTGAGGCCAGGGAGGAGGCCGCCGCCGAGGGCGAGCGCCTCACCGGCTTCGACCTGGTGGCCAGCAGCACGATCACCGCGCCGGGTGGCGTCCGCGGCATCAACGAGCTGTTCGAGTACGACGTGAACGGCCAGCCGGACGCGTTCGACCAGACCGTGCTGACCAACAGTGACACCACCAAGCTGTACCTGCTGCTGGTGCAGTGCTATCAGGGCTGCTTTGCCTCGCACGCGGCGCAGATCAGGGCAGTCGTCAACTCCTTTACCGTGCGAGGTTCCTGATGCCGACGTCAGCCAGCAAGCGTGACGCCCGCCGCCAGCGCAGGCAGGCCAGGCTGGCCGCCGCCGGGCTGACCCGCAGGGCACTCGTGCCGTGGGACCGGCTCAAGTTCATCATCCTCATCGTCGTGGTCTGGTTCCTCATCGTCTGGTACCAGATGGCGAACGACCCCGTGCTCGGCTTCACCGACGCCGCGCGCCAGCAGCTGCAGATCGGCTCCGGCGCCGGCCGCTGGCTCGTGCTGCTGCTCGGGCTCGAGGTGCTCCGGCAGATCTACTACCTGATCACCGAGCACTCGCGGCACGCCTACCGCGCGTCGGCCGGCTTCTTCGGCCGCAGCGAGCACCTGACTCACCGGGCGGCGAGTGACTACACGCGGTTCCGCCTGTCGCGCGCCTTCAAGTGGCTGCTCCTCATCGCCGTCTTGGCCGTCATCCTCGGGCTGGTGTACCACACCACGCCGGTGAACGGCCTGTTCCAGGCGCCGGCGACGATCTACCACCTGCTGCCCGACCTCCTGATCTTCGTCTTCTACATGCTCCTCGTCGTGGCTCAGTTCGGAATGCTGTTCTGGTTCCTGTCCAGGGGCGGCGTGGACGTCTACAACCCGGGCGACATCACCACCCGGTTCGCTGACGTCTGGGGCCAGGACCACGTGGTGGAGCGGGTCCAGGAGAACATGCTGTTCCTCGACGACCCGGAGTCGATCGAGGATCACGGCGGGTACGTGCCGGGCGGCATCCTGCTGTGGGGACCGCCCGGTACCGGCAAGACGCTGATGGCCGAGGCCATCGCCGGCGAGACCGGCAAGCCGTACGTGTTCGTCGACCCCGGGGCCTTCATCAACATGTTCTTCGGCGTCGGCATCCTCAAGGTGAAGGGGTTGTTCCGCAAGCTCCGCAAGCTCGCGGTGCGGTACGGCGGCGTGATCGTCTTCTTTGACGAGGCGGACTCGCTCGGCAGCCGCGGCGGCAGCGTCGGCGGCCAGCCCGGCGTGCAAGGCTACAACCCAGCCACCCCCCTCGCGGGCTGCCACGGCTTCAGCTATATGTCCGCGAACACTCAGTCGATGCTGGTGGGCAGCGATCCCGTCGGGGCCGATCCCGCGCCCAGGCGACCCGGCGTCTTCCGGCAGATTCTCCCGGCTGGGGCAGGGATGATGGGCGGCGGCGGCATGGGCACGCTGCAGGCGCTGCTCACCGAGATGTCGGGACTGAAGAAGCCGCGCGGGTTCGTCAACCGGGTGGTCCGGCGGACCGTCGGCATGCGGCCCAAGCCGCCGCCCAAGTACCGCATGCTGATCATCATGGCGACGAACATGCCCAGCGCGCTGGACCCGGCGCTGCTGCGGCCCGGTCGGATCGACCGCATCTACCACGTCGGCTACCCGTCCAAGGACGGCAGGAAGCGCACCTACGAGGGCTATTTCGCCAAGGTAAGTCACGAGATCACGGCCGAGCAGATGGATCAGCTCGCGACCATGACCCCGTACGCCACCGGCGCCACGATGAAGGACCTGGTGAACGAGTCACTGATCGTCGCGCTCCGGGACGGCCGGACGACGATCACCTGGCCCGATGTGCTGCGGGCCAAGCTGGCCAAGAGCGTGGGACCCGCCGAGGGCGTGGACTACATCGACCGCGAACGGCACGCGGTGGCACTGCACGAGGCCTGCCACGCGGTCACCAGCTACCTCACGCAGAAGCGCAAGCAGATCGAGACCGCCACCATCCAGAAGGGTGGCGAGACCCTCGGCTTCGTCAAGCCGATCCCCATCGAGGAACAGTTCACGTCGTGGCGTAGCGAGTTCGAGGCCGAGATCATGGTGTTCCTCGCCTCACTGGTGGGCGAGAAGATGTTCTTCGATGGCGACTCGAGCTCCGGTGTCGGCAGTGACCTCCAGCAAGCGACGGCCATCTCGCTGCACATGGAGGGCTTGTGGGGCATGGGCAGTCAGGTCGGCTCCTACGCCGCGACCAGGGCTCCGCAAAACGCCCAGGCCGTGATTGACGGCAACGACCGGAACGTGCTGGACACGGCGTTCGGCCAACGGGCCGAAGCCCGGCTGAACACGCTGTCCCAGCGCACCGGCGCCCTGCTGACGGAGAACCGGAGCAGCGTGCTCGCTGTCGGCCACGCGCTGGAGTCGCATCGGACCCTCAGCGGCCAGGACATCGCCGCGATCATGAACCGCGAGCAGGGCCCGGTGGTGGATGGCCGACCCTACGGCGAGCCTGGCTTCATCGCGGAACTCGAGGCTTACCACCTCAGCGCCATGGCCATGCAGGGCCGCGGCGACGTCCTGGCGCTGCCGGTTCCCGTGCGGCACCCGCGGCCCGAGCTGACTGCGATTCCGAATACCTCGATCCCGAAGGACGTCGCCGAGCACCGGATCGACCCGCCCGAGGACCACTGACCGGGCGGCTCGACCGGCGGCCCCGCCAGCCTGCGGGCTGCCTGCCAATCTGACCGAGGACGCTCGACTGGCGGCCCCGCGAGCGCGGACTCGCGCCGTCGCACCGGCCCGCACTGCCGCAGTAGGCGAGCGCGCGGGCTGCCCACCGTCGGCCCGAACCCGACTAAGCACTGCGCCTTGTTACTAGCCAGTTCCCTTGTTTTCCAGGCCCTTCGCTTCGTAAACTGACTGTTCAGTCAAATCACTGGGAGTGCGATAGCCATGGCCACCAGGGCCGACCTCGCAACGATCATCGAGCAGCAGGAAGAAATCTTCATTCGGCGCCAGCCTGAGTCAGCCCGGCTGGCCGACCACGCCACCCAATCACTGGCTGGCGGCGTAGTTTCTAGCTGGCAGATCTCCCGGCCGCAGCCGGTGTGGCTGAGTCACGGCAAGGGCTCGAAGCTCTACGACGTGGACGGCAACTCCTACGTCGACCTGCACGGCGGCTACGGCGTGTCGCTGGCAGGGCACGGCCACCCGGCGATCCTTGCGGCAATCCGCGCCCAGATCGAACGCGGCACCCACTTCGCCCAGCCCACGGAGGCCGCGCTGAGCGTGGCGGCCGAACTGCAGCGCCGATTCGGCCTGCCGCTGTGGCGGTTCGCGAATTCTGGCACCGAGGCCACCATGGATGCCGTCCACCTCATGCGGGCCATCACTGGCCGCGATCTGATCATCAAGGTCGAGGGCTGTTACCACGGTCACCACGACTCCGTGCAGGTCTCAGTGTGCCCGGACGACGATTCCGAAGATCGCGGGCCGGCCGACGCGCCGTACAGCCTTCCCGCGAGCACCGGGATCCCGCGCGCGATCACCGATCTCACGCTGGTCGTCGGCTTCAACGACCTGGACGCAGTCCAACGCCGGCTCGACGAGCACGAAGGCCAGATAGCCGGCATGATCCTCGAGCCGATCATGATGAACGCGGGCATCATCCTGCCGGATCCCGGCTACCTGACGGGACTGAAGGAACTGCTGCACTCCCGCGGCGCGTTGCTCGCCTTCGATGAGGTCAAGACCGGGCTGACCGCGGGTCCTGGCGGCGCCACCGGCGTGACCGGGGTGACACCGGACATCGTCTGCCTGGCCAAGGCCATCGGCGGCGGCGTCGCGGTAGCGGCCATCGGCGGGACCGAAGCCGTCATGAGTCACGTGGCAAACGGTGACTACGAGATGGTCGGTACCTTCAACGGCAACCCGCTCGCCATGGCCGCCTGCCGGGCGATGCTCACCGAGGTAGCCACGCCCGAGGCCTACGAGCGGATGGAGAAGCTGCGGCGGCGAGCGGTAGAGGGACTAGAGCTTGAGATCGCCCGTTCCGGGCTCGACGCGCAGGTGGTTTCCGTGGGCGCGAAGGGCTGCGTGGTGTTTTCCGCCGATCCGGTGCGCAACTTCCGGGACTTCCTGCGGGTTCGAGATGCCTACAGCCACGCCCACTGGCTGTTCCAGCACAACGGCGGGGTCTTCCTGCCGCCCTGGGGCAAGATCGAGCAGTGGCTCATGTCCGTCCAGCATGACGAAGCCGATATCGACAGGTTCCTGGCCAACTTCGCGACATTTGCGGCTGCGGTGCGGCCATGACACGACTGAATCCGTGCAACAAGTGGGTCACAGGTTGACCCGAAAGCCTTGCGGCGCAATCCGAACTCCGACATCGTGACCAGGTAATTTCGGCAGGGAGGCGGCGAGCCTATGCACCCACGCGAGGGCTGGCAGCCGGATGGCACGCGCCGACGGCCCGCGCTTTCCCGACGCCAGGCTCTGCAGCGCGGCTTCGCGGCTGCAGTGCTCGTCGGCGGCGGGTCGACACTGCTGGATGCGTGCGCTTCCTACCTGGTGGGACCCAACAACATCCCGCTGCCACGGCCGAACCGCCCGGTTACCTGGCCGGTGACGGGCAACGCCGCCATCGCGAGCAACCTCAAGCCGGAGACCGGCGCGACGCTCCAGGTCTACAACTGGGTCGCCTACATCAACCAGGCTTGCGTCAACAGCTTCGCTAAGAAATACAAGTGCAAGGTCGAGGTCACCACGTTCAACACGATGAACGAGGCGCTCGCCAAGCTGCGCAGCGGGCTGAAGTTCGACGTGCTGATGGGCGCCACCATCGACGTGCTCGGCGACCTCATCGAGTCAAAGCTGGTTCAGCCGCTTAACCACAGCTACATCCCGAACATCGAGCAGGCCTGGCCAGACTTCAAGGACCCGTACTACGACCGTGGCTGGCGCTACACGGTGCCGTACACGATCTACACGACCGGCATCGCCTGGCGTAAGGACAAGGTCCCGGAGAACCCCTATACCATGCGCAACCCGTGGCGCGAGATGCTCTTCCAGCCCAAGTACAAGGGCAAGGTCGCCATCCTTGACGACTACCGCGAGGGCATCAGTCTCGGGCTGATGATGAACGACATCTACGACCTCAACACCACGAGCAAGGCCCAGATCGACCTATCCCGGCAGACACTCCAGCAGCTCGCCACCGCCGTGGACGTGCAGATTGACAACAACGACTACAGCGAGGTCCCCGACGGGCAGACCTGGATCCACCACGCCTGGTCAGGCGACATGGCGGCCGCCCCTTCGTACATGCCCAAGGGGGTGCCGGTCGACGTCGTGGGCTACTGGTTCCCGAGGGACGGCAAGGGGCCCATCGCCAACGACACCAACACCGTGCTGCGGTCAGCTTCCAACCCGGTGCTGGCCCACCTATTCGTTAACTACCTGCTCGACGAGCCAGTGGCAGTCGAGAACATCAGCTGGAACGGCTACATGCAGCCGCTGACTGCGATCACCCCGGAGCTACTCGTGAAGGAGCAGATTCTGCCGCCCAGTCTGATGTCCACGGCGGTGCTGCCGACCGACTTCCGCCGCGGTGTCGGGGAGCTGCAGCTTCCCGTCGACGCCGACGCGCTCTGGCAGCAGGCCTGGCTCGTCGCGAGTAACGGGCTCTAGCCGATGGCTACCCAGGCACCGCAGTCACCGCCGTCGCCTTCGGCTGGGCCAGGGGCGAACCCAGCCAGGCGAAGCGGCCGGCCGGGCCAGGCACATCAGCCGAATCGCTGGTTCTGGGTATTGCTCGCCGCGCCCGGCATGATCTGGCTGGTCGTCCTGTTCGTCATCCCGTTCTACGCGATGCTCGCGATCGGCGAGGGCAAGCTCGATCGGCAGACCGAGTCCCCGGTCGCGGTCTTCAACCCGTTCACGTGGAGCTCGGCGAACCTCTCGAACGTGTGGCACGACCTGTTCGGCTCGGCGGCGTTCGCCCTGCCGATCGCGTGGCGGACCATCTGGTATGTCGCCGTCGCGTCGCTGCTCAGCCTCGTCATCGCCTATCCGGCCGCCTACTTCGTCGCCAGGTTCGCAGGCCGCCGCAAGGGCATCTTCCTGGTCCTGCTGATCGCGCCGTTCTGGATCAGCTACATGATGCGGATGCTGGCCTGGATCGACCTGCTGCAGACCAATGGCTACGTCAACAAGGTGCTGTCCTTCGTAGGCCTCGGCTCCCCCGACTGGCTGGGCGGCCACTGGTACACCGTCACTCTCGGCTTGGTCTATGGCTACATTCCGTACTTGATCCTCGTGCTCTACGCCGGTCTCGACCGGATCGATCCATCACTGATCGAGGCCGGGCGCGATCTCGGCCTCGGCCGGGTGCGCACCTTCGTGCGGGTCACGCTGCCCCTGTCCCGCCAGCCAATCCTCACCGGCATGCTGATCACGGTGCTGCCGATGCTCGGCGACTACTACACCAACCAGCTACTGTCGGGCGCGCCCAACACGTCCATGATCGGCAATCTCATTGAGGGCCAGCTCAGCACCCCATCCGCGGGGCAGGGCGCGATCCTGTCGCTCATCGTCCTGCTGGTGCTGCTGGTACCGATGATCTTCTACGTCGTGCAAACCAACCGAGCCTCGCAGGCGGCGTCATGACCAGCACGGCAGTATCGACAACGGTGGCCAAGCCCGCCGAGGGCGCGCGGTCAACCAGGCCAAGGTTCCTCCGCAACCCATGGCGGCATCCGTGGCTGCTTGAGGGCTTCACGTGGCTGTACCTGATCTGGTCGCTCGCGCCGATCGCGATCGCGGTCCTCTTCTCGTTCAACTCGGGCAAGTCGCAGGCCAGCTACCAGGGCCTGTCGTGGCGCTGGTACTGGGGCGACAGGGTCAACTCGATCTGGCACAACCCGCAGCTGCACAGCGCGATGTTCGAGACGCTGAAGCTGTCGTGCTACACGACGCTGATCGCGGTGCCGATCGGCGTGGCGTTCGCCCTCGGCATCAATCGCTGGCGCGGCGTGCTCCCGTCGAGCTTCAACTTCATCATGATCTTGTCGTTTGTCGTGCCCGAGCTGATCTTCGGCGTCGCGCTGTTCTTCGTGTTCACCAAGATGCCTGGCCTGCGCGAGGTCGGGCTCGGCAACTGGGCCGAGGTGCTCGGCCTGGTGACCTGGAACGTGAGCTGGCCCGCGATCATCGTGCAGGGCAGGCTCGTCGGGATCGGTAAACAGTACGAGGAAGCCTCGGCCGATCTTGGCTGCACACAGTTCCAGACCATGCGCCGGGTCATGCTGCCGCTGCTGTGGCCGGCCATCTTCGCCAGCGCGATCCTGGTCTTCTCCGGCGTCATCGACGACTTCGTCATCGTCGACCTGCTGTCGTCCAACGCGACCAACACGCCGATGTCGGTGATCATCTACTCGACTCAGCACGGTGGCAACGGCGGTCCCGCCCTCAACGCGCTGGCTACGGTCATGCTGTTGCTGTCGTTCGTGGTGGCCGGACTCGGGTATCTCGGTTACCGGTTGATGACCCGCGGGCAGCGGATCGGCGGCCAGCTGGCCTTGACGGCCATCGCCGGCGCGGAGTAGCCCTGCCGACCTGGGCTGCGCCGGTCGTAGTAGGTGGAGCTGGCGGCGACCAAGCTCTCGTCCGAGACCCAGCCCTCTGGCATCCGTCCTCGCGCTGCCGCCTGCATTTCGGGCGCGGGTGGCCGGGGGTGCGTTGTCAGGCGGCGACCTGACGCGTGGTGATGGCCGGGAGTGGCCGACCAGCCCGCAGCGCGCAAGCGATCTCGGCGGTCACGCCGTATTGCGGGCCACCACGCGTCCGGCTGCGCTTAGCGCGGGATCGCCAGGGCGTCGACGGCGACCGCGCCGGACGGGCCGCAGATCAGCGGATTGACATCCAACGCCTCGATGTGGTCCCCGAGCTCGAGCGCGAGGTCCGAAAGGGCGCCGATGGCATCGCGGATCGCCGCGAGGTCGACCGGCGGCGTGCCCCGAGCACCGGCCAGCAGCGTGCGCACTCGCAAGCTATCCAGCAGTTCGATGGCTGCGCTGCCGGAGATCGGCGGCAGCGCAACGACGCGGTCGGCGAGCAATTCGACCAGCACTCCCCCAGCGCCGACCACGAGCAGAGGACCGAGCTGCGGATCGGCCACGATGCCGAGGGCCAGCTCGACCCCAGCCGACACGTGCTGGCAGACCAGCACCCGCGGGCCGAGCCGCCGAGCCAGGTCGGCGTAGGCCGCGGCAAGCTCGCTGGCATCGCGGAGACCCGACAGCACGCCGCCGACGTCAGACTTGTGCGCGACGCCGGACGCAGCGGTCTTCAGCACGACCGGGTAACCGATCTCTGCAGCGGCGGCGAGCACGGCGTCCAGGTCGACGGCGGCCTGCGCGCGCGCCACCTGCATCCCGTACGCCGCAAGCAGTTTCAGCAGCGCGACGCTGTCCGGCTCGCCGTTGGCGAGCAGCTCAGTGCCCGCAGCCTGCCGCGCCACGTCGACGGGCGCCCGCCCGCCGACGGCCCGGTGGGCGTCGGCGGTCGCCGTAGTCCGCCCATGATCAAGCAGATGCCGCAGCGCCACCAGACCGGACCGGGTGCCCTCGAGCACCGGTATGCCCCGCGCCCGAAGCCGGCTGGCCCAGTCCCGGTCGATCGCGCTGCCGAGATTGCTCAGCACGGCGAGCGGCTTGTCGGTGTGGTCCGCGGTGTCGAGGACGGCGAGCGGATAGGACTCATCGCCGTCAAGCTCGGGCACCAGATCGACGGCCAGGGCCACCGCCGTGACGGCCGGATCATCCGCGAGTGCGCGCAGCGCCGATCCGAACAGGTCGCGGGTGCCAGCTCCCGTGCCCCAGACATCGAGCGGATTCCCGGCGAGCAGGCCGGGGTCGAGCAGGGCAGCGAGCCGCTCAGTGGTGGTCGGCCCGATCTGCGCGAACGGGACGCCGACCGACTCCGCCACGTCGACCACGTGCGCGCGCTCCAGCCCGGAGTCGTGCACCGTCGCAACGCCGCTACCACCCGCGGTCGAGGACCGGACTCGACGGCCAGCCGCGAACAGCTCTACCGTGTCGGCCAGCTCGCCGAGGTCGCTTACCCGGTGGACGCCGTGCGCGCGGGCCAGCGCTTCCCAGCCACCGTCAGAGCCAGCAAGCGCGCCAGAGTGCGCCGCTACCATCGCTCCGCCGGCGGCGGAGCTGCCGACGGCCTGCAGCACCACCGGCACGTCGTGCGCGGCCGCCCGGTCGAGAACCCGCCGCAGCCCGCCGCCGTCCCTGATGGTCTCCAGCACGAGCGCAAGCACCCGAGTCTCGGGCAGATCGAGCGCATAGTCGAGGTAGTCGGGCGCTGCGGTCACCAGCTCCTGGCCGGACGACACCGCCAGCGTGAAGCCGAACCCGCGCCTCGCACGCAGTAGCGCTGAGAAGACGGATCCCGAGTGCGTGACGAGCGCGACCGGTCCGGCCGGGAGCGGATCCGGCTCGGTGTACCCGAGAGCGCGGAGGCCGTAGCTGACGTTCGCGAAGCCCATGCAGCCCGCCCCGCACATCGCCATCCCGGCACCGCGCGCGACCGCCGTGAGCCGGTCCCGCAGACCGTTCGCGACTGACTCGGTGACCGCGGGATTGGAGTAGGCGTTGCCGAAGATGACCGCGGCCCGGCAGCCGACCGTCGCCGCGAGTGTGAGTTCCCGCTCCAGCGCTGCATCCGGCACCGCCAGCAACGCCAGGTCCACCGCCTCCGGCAGGTCGGCCAGCGACGGGTAACACGTAGCGCCATCAATCTTCGCGTATCGCGGGTTGACCGGATAGGCGCGTGGCCGCGCGCTGCTCTTCGCGACCTCATCGAGCATCCGGCGGCCAAAGCTGCCGGCCCGCGGCGAGGCCCCGACCAGCGCGACACTGCGTGCCTCGAGCATGGCGCGGACCGCGGCGGACGACCCGAGCCCAGATGCGGCCGCGACCCGGCGAGGCGCGGCAGCCCGGTCCGGCGTCGGCGTCCAGCCGGGCGCGGGCGTCCGGTCGGACTCCGTGCCGGTATCGAGAGACGTCACCGCCGCCCGCGCACCGCGGACTTCCGGTCGGCGATGGCCGCCCTGGCGGCCTGCCAGCCAGGGATGCCGCACACGCCGCCACCGGCATGAGTGGCCGAGCTGCCGTAATACAGACCGCGCACCGGCGTCCGGTAGTCGGCGAACCCAGGCGCCGGACGCATGTGGAATAGCTGCTCCGCCGACAACTCGCCGTGGAAGATGTTGCCGCCAACCAGGCCGTACTCATGCTCCATCTCGTACGGTCCGACGACGTCCCTGTGCAGGATCGAGGACTTGAAGTTCGGTGCCAGCTCGTTGTAGCAGTCGATCATCCGATCGGCATACGCCTCGAGCTCGGCAGCGTGCGGCTCGTCCGCCCAGTCGGCCGGCACCCACTGCGTGAACAGCGACATGATGTGCGTGCCTTCGGGGCTGAGCGTCTTGTCGAAGGCCGTCGGGATCACCCCGTCGCTGAACGGGCGGACCGCGGGCTTGCCCTCGCGTGCGTCCTGGAAGGCGCGCTCGATGTACTCCATGGTCGGCGCCATCTCAACCGACCCGGTGTGGTGCTCCTGCAGCTGCGTGCCTGGGTCCGCGATGAAGTCAGGCAGTTCGGCGAGCGCGAGGTTGATCTTCACGACGCCACTCCGCGACTTCCATCGCTCGATGTCCGTGACGAACTCGTCCGGCAGGTTCGGCCGGCCGACCTGCTCGAGGAACGCGAGCTTCGGATGCACCGTGGACACGATCACCTTGGCGCGCAGCTCGGTTCCGTTCGCCAGCGCCACGCCCACCGCGCGGCCGCCTTCGACCAGCACCCGGGCGACCGGAGAGTTCACCCGGATCTCGGCGCCGCGTTCCCGCGCCGCTGATTCGATGGCGTCAGCGACGGCGCCCATGCCGCCCTCCTGGAATCCCCAGTTGCCGAGGTGGCCGTCTCCGACATCGCCGATGGAGTGGTGCGCCATGACGTAGGCGGTGCCGGGCTCGTACGGGCCAGCCCAGGTCCCGATCACGCCGTTGACCGCCAGCGCGCCCTTGACCTGCGGCGAGACAAACCAGTCGTCGAGCAGGTCGGCGATGCTCATGGTCATCAGCCGGGTTACGTCCGCGATGGTGCGGACGTCAAGGCCGCGGTTCCGCCAGGCCAGCCGCAGCGTGGCAGCCAGGTCGCGCGGCTTGCGCGAGCCCAGGGCCGGCGGAACGGTGAGCAGCAGCGGTCCGAGGACGTCGGCCAGGCCCTCGAGCCACGCGTCCCACTTTGGCATCGCCTCGGCGTCCGCGCGCGACCACTTCGCGACCGACTCGTAGTTGCGCTGGGCGTCGTCGGCATACAGCTTGATCGAGCCACCGTCGGGAAAGGCCTGGTAGTACGGGCCCATGGGGAAGATCTTGTAGCCGTGCCGGTCCAGCGCCAGGTCCTTGATGATCGTCGGCGGCAGCAGGCTCATGACGTACGAGAGCCTGGTGACCTTGAATTCGGGGGCGTCCGGCCACGGGGACTCGGTCGTCGCCGCGCCGCCGGTCTTGTGCCTGCCCTCCAGCACGACCGTCCGGGCGCCCGAACCCGCCAGATACGCCGCCGCAACCAAACCGTTGTGCCCGCCGCCGATGACAATGGCGTCAAATGTCGCCGCCATGAGCCAGCCTTCCGTAGAGTTTCGACTACTCGTTCGCGCGACCGCACCCTCGTGCGACCTGCGCACACGATGACCAAAAAACTTTGACTGAATGTTCAGTCTAGAAATCTGTTAGCCTAGAGGCAAGAGGAAGACGGCACGAGCGGTGCCACCGGTGGGCGTCACCGCACGAGGTGTTTGTCTTGCCGGAAGGACGAGACTGCGATGACAGTCCGGGAAGCTGGCCACGAGGCGCTCGGTACCGCAGATCAGCGGCGAGTGCAGATGCTCCACGCGGCGCTTCAGGTGATCTCGGAGCGCGGGTACGCCGAGACGCGGATCGCCGACGTGGCCGAGCGGGCGGGCGTCAGCCCGGCGCTGGTCATCTACTACTTCAAGACCAAGGACCAGCTGCTCACCGACGCCATCCGGTACTACGAGGACGCCTGGTACGCCGTGGGGCAGGCCAGGATCGCGAGCCTGCCAACGGCGGCGGCTCAGCTCGAGGAGTTCGTCGCCATGTCGGTGCTGGAGGTGGCGGATCCGGAGCCGGGCAGTTCCTGGCAGCTGTGGCTCGACTTCTGGGCCCAGGCAGCCAGGAACGAGGACGTCGGCGGCGTCCGGCAGAAATCCGATGATCGCTGGCGCGACGCGATAGCCTTGCTGGTCCGCGAGGGTCAGGCGGCCGGCGAGTTCCGCCAGATCGACGTGGACGGTTTCGCCATCCACCTGTCCGCGCTGCTGGACGGGCTGACGGTGCAGATCGCCCTCGACGACCCGGTCGTCGACTCGCAGCGGGCATTCGAGCTCGCGATGCAGTTTGTCGCCGAGCAACTCGGCTTCACGTGGACTCCCGGCCGCGGCCGGGAGACGGCAGGCAACACAGCGAACTCGCCGGAAAGGTAGGTGGGCCGAGGTGGCAGGTGGCAGCGTCGAGCTTGTCTCGCTGACAAAGCGCTTCACCGAGGTGGCGGTCGACAACATCGATCTGCACGTCGCGAGCGGCGAGTTCTTCTCGCTGCTCGGCCCGTCCGGCTGCGGCAAGACGACGACGCTCAGGCTCATTGCCGGCTTCGAGCAGCCCACCTCTGGCCGAATTTTGCTCGACGGCACCGACGTCTCGGCGGTGCCGCCGCACCGGCGCAATGTCAACACGGTGTTCCAGAGCTATGCGCTGTTCCCGTTCCTGACGGTGTTCGAGAACGTGGCGTTCGGCCTGCGCAACAAGAACCTGCCCAAGGCTGAATTGCAGCAGCGCGTGTCGGCCGCGCTCGAGCTCGTCCACCTGCGACCGTTCGAGAAGCGCCGCCCCAATCAGCTGTCCGGTGGCCAGCAGCAGCGCGTGGCGCTGGCCAGGGCGCTGGTCTTGCAGCCCTCCGTGCTGCTGCTCGACGAGCCGCTCGGGGCGCTCGATGCCAAGCTGCGCCGGTCGCTCAAGGTCGAGCTGAAGACACTGCAGGAGCAGGTCGGCATCACCTTCCTGTACGTGACGCACGACCAGGAAGAGGCGCTGACGATGTCGGACCGGCTCGCGGTCATGCGGGACGGAAAGATCGTCCAGATCGGCCCGCCAGCCGAGGTCTACGAGGAGCCAGCCGACACCTACGTCGCCGACTTCCTCGGCGCCTCCAACCTGATGGCGGTCGACGTGGTGTCCCGCGGTCCCGGCGCAGCCTGCGAGGTGCGGCTCGGCGACTGTGTGCTGACGGTGGAACACGGCAGCGTGGACGCTCCCGAGCGTGCCCACGTGGTCATCCGGCCGGAACGGGTCCGGATCGAGGAATTCGGCTCCGTCGGCCGCAACCGGGTCCCGGCCATGGTCGAGCGGCTGGTCTATCTCGGCTCCTCGACCCAGGTGTTCCTGCGCCTGGCGGCCGGTGCCGACGTGCAGGCCCTGTTGCCGAACGATACCGGCCCGGCCAAGCTCGCGCAGGGTACGCCCGTGCTCGCTTACCTGGCACCTGATGCCCTCCGGGTGCTCGCGGGCGGGGCGATGGCGACCGACTCCCAAGATCTTCCGCAAGCGAGCTAACAGAACGGAACGAGGCCGCAGGCACGCGCGGCCGTCCGGATCGACGCGGGTACGCTGCGCCAGGTGACCGTGTTGACGGGCTAGGGTCGCCTCCCACCGACCTGGGCACACGTCGCCGAGCCCGCTGACGCGGACGACGTCGCCACGCTGCACCCGCGGCTGGCCGAGTTCCGCGCGGTCCGCGCAGAGGTCGGCCCGGATGGGTTGCTGGCCTCGGACCTGCCGCGGCGGCTCGGGCTGTAGTCAGGAGCGGGCTCAGAAGATCACGAAGACCTTGCGAATGGTCTCGTGAATGTCCCAGGTGCCCGCCCAGCCGCGCGGGAAGAACGCGGTGTCGCCAGCGCCGATCTCCACCGGCTGGCCGCCATCCGGAGTGACCGTCATGCGGCCCGCCAGGATGTGCACGAACTCGTGGTCCTCCTGCTTCCAGTACGACGGCCCGGGCGTGCACTCCCACACGCCGATCTCCTGCCCGTCGTCTTGCCAGATGTCGAGGCCGCGCGTTTGCATCGGCGCGCCGGTCGCCTCTTCCAACCCGCCCCAGTCTTCGAGCTCGGCGGTAGCGGCTGCAGCCAGGTGCGGCGTCAGGTCGGTCATGCCGGGGGTGTCCTTTCCATCGGTTCGCTAGGACAGGGTGAGCCTTCCGGGTTCCTGCGGTGCATGCTCGGGGAACGGCAGCGCGATCGGATCGGTGCCGAGCTTGCTGTTGCCAGCCGCGTCGAACCGGTCGAGTCCGAGATCGGCGACGTTCGCGACCTCCGATGTGCCGGTCAGCGCCACGTCAGCGGCGGCCCTGGCCACGCCCGGTCCCCACATCATGCCGGCGCCGCCTGCGCTGGCGATTACCACGCCGCCCAGCACGCCCGTGTCGGCGATAGCCGGGCCAATGATCGGCAGGTGGTCAGGCGTGTAGTCGATCGTTGCTGCCCAGGTTCGGCGCAGCCCGAGCCCCTCGGTCACCGGAACCAGCTCGGCCAGTCGCTGCCGCATCAGCGCCAGGTACCGTTCGTCCACGCTCGCTGCCTCGCCTGGCGGTTCGGCGGGGTTGCTCATGCCAAAGAGCAGCCCGCCCTCCTCCGGCCGCCAGTACAACCCGGCAGCGAGATCGAACACCATCGGCACCCGCTCGGCGGCCAGCGCGCGATGCGGTTCGGTGACCGCGACCTGGTGGCGTACGCCGCCGGCCGGCACTCGGATGCCGGCCAGCCCGGCGACCTGCGCCAGCTCGGGGCCTCCCGTCAGGACGACCAGCGGTGCGGCGATTTCACCGTGCGACGTCTGCACCGCTGTCACCGCGCCGCCGCGGATCGCGAGACCCCGGACCTCGACCCGTTCCCGGACGTGCACGCCTGCCGTGGCCAGCGCCACTGCGTAAGCGATGACGTTCCGCGGCGGGTGCAGGTATCCGTCTTCTGCGCAGTATGTACCGCCAAGCGTCAGCCCCGGCGCGAGCGTCGGATTGAGAGCGTCGAGCTGTCCCGGCTCCAGCCAGCGCACCGCCAGGCCGAGCGCGTTCTGCATCGCCATCCGCTCGTGTGCCGCCGTCACGTCGGCCGGGGTGAAGCACGGCAGCACATAACCCTGCGGCGTGAAGCCAGAGTCGATGCCGATCTCGTCTTGCTGCCTCAGGTAGAAGCGGCGCGACCACTCGCCGAGCTGCACCGCCCACGGCGTGCCGCCCTGAGTCCGAACGATCCCGGCTGCGCGGCTACTCGCGCCCTGGCCGAGGGTCCGCTTCTCGACCAGAATGACCCGATCGAGCCCGCTCCGGCGCAGGAAGTAAGCGCACCAGGCACCGACCGTTCCGCCGCCGACAACGACCGCGTCGGCAGTCTCGGCTATCCGCATCGGCCATCACCCACCGGCTCATCCTCACCTAGACTGAACATTCAGTCAAGCATGCCGTCAGGTGCCTACGGCGTGGTCGCGGGCGCGTGCCCGCCCGTCGTCAGGCGCCTGCGGCGTGGTCCCGAGCCATGGCTCAGCGGTCGCTGATGCCGGTCTCCACCAGGCGAAGATGGTCCTCGATCTGCATAACCCACTCTTCGGCCTCGGCTGGTAGGCCAGACCCGCCCAACGGCCTGGTCCAGGTCCTGATGCCCGCTCGACGTTTCATGCGTCTACTACGGCGCCACCGCCGGATCCCGGCAGCAATCCTCGTCTCTGGCTCCCTCATAGGGCTGACGGTTACCCGAGTCCGGTGAACTCACACCTGGCGCCGCTCCAGCACGCGCGCCCTGGCAACATGAGACGACGGCCGCGTAAGGCGACCGTCGTCCCATGACTCGCTGCGTGCGAGTCCTGCTAGCGATTGGCTAGCGAGCCCGCCGCCGACCGCGGCGTTTGCCCATGCCGCGCGCCGCCTTCCGAGATCGCATCATCCTCATCGTGAGCATGGTCGCGCAGATGGCGGCGAGTGCCACGACGGGCCTGAGGAAACGCATCTGCGTTATCACCTTCCCCCGATGGTGCTGCAGACCCCCGGTCGTGCATCCCAGCAAGCCGGAGAGCAACCCGGCCGGCACGTCGGGTCCCGCAGATCAACTCGCCGTGTACCCCATCGGAGAGGCTGGCAAACGATGAAACCCTCGACTACTGAGCGCGGTATCCTCGACTAGACTGAACATTCAGTCAGGAACGCGACCGGGAGCAGCGCGATGTACGGATTGTCGGCGGCAGATCTGGACATTCAGGCGCGCGCCCGGGCCTTCGCTGACGAGCTGATACCTCATGAGGTGGCGGCGGAGCTCGCCGGCGGGGAGTTGCCAAAGGCAGTGGTCGCCGGGCACAAGGCGCGCGCCATCGAACTCGGCTTGTTCGCCACCAACATGCCCACCGAGCTTGGCGGCCAGGGCTGTAGCTCCCTGCAGCAGGTCCTGGTGCAGGAGCAGGTCGGCCGCGTGACCAACGCACTCGCCTGGGTGGCCGCCACTCCCCCGTCCTGGCTGCCGCCGGTCGCGACGCAGTACCAGCTCGAGCGCTTCGTGCTGCCGACGGTGCGCGGGGATCGTGAGGAGTGTTACGCGATCACCGAGGAGGGCGCCGGATCGGACGTCGACGGCATCGTCGCAACGGCGCGCCGAGACGGCGACGGCTATCTCCTCAACGGGGAGAAATGGCACGTCACCTCGTTCAACTCCGCCGACTACGCGTTCTTCCAGGCCAAGCTCGTCGGTGGTGAGCACGACGGCGAGCACGCCATGTTCCTGGTCGACCTGCCGAGCCCCGGCGTCACGGTGGTCCGGACGCCCGCCTACGCCCACACCATCAGCCATGAACACCCGATCGTCTCCTTCGCGGACGTCGCGGTGCCCGCGAGGAACCTCGTTGGCACGGAAGGCGACGGCATGGGGTTCGCGTACGAATGGTTCCGGTTCGAGCGGCTCATGGTCGCGGCCCGCTGCCTTGGCGGCGCGCAGCGGCTGGTCGAGGAGATGACTACGTTCGCTCGCGACCGGGAGGTGCGTGGCAAGCCGATCGCCGGCTTCGGCCTCATCCAGGGCATGCTGAGCGACAGCCTCACCGAGTTGTTTGCGGCCAGGTCCCTGGTCTACGAGACGGCCCGTGGCATCGACGCCGGAGCGGATCTCAAGGTGCAGCACGCGCAGTGCTCGATGGCCAAGCTGTATGCGTCTGAGATGGCGGGCCGGGTAGCCGATCGCGCCGTGCAGATCTTCGGCGGCCGCGGATACATGCGGGAGAACGTGGCGGAGCGGCTATTCCGCGAGCTGCGCGTGGAGCGAATCTGGGAGGGCACCAGCGAGGTGCAGCGCACCATCATCGCGGACCAGCTCGTCAAGCGCGGTCCCAGAGCTCTCATCTGAGCGACTCAACCGGACCGGATCACCTGGATCTGAGTGGTCTGCGCAACGAGTTTGTCGCCCGGGCCGTAAAGCGTTGTCTGCACGGTGACCGCCGTGCGGCCGCGGTGCAGCGGAACGGCGACCGCGCGCACCTCACCGGCCGAGACGGGCCGGAACAGTTGCGTCGTCGAGGTAAGCGTGGCGGTCGACGCACCATCGGGCAGGCCGAGATAGGCGACGAGGGCACCGGCGCTGTCTGCGAGCGCCATGAGCGCACCGCCGTGCAGGATTCCGCCAGCCGTGCACAACCGCGCCGCCCACGGCAGCACCGCGACGACCCGGTCCGTGCTCGCCTGCTCGAGCCGGATCCCGAGATCCGCGGCGAACGGCAAGAGGGCGACAAGCTCGTCCGGGTCAGCTGCCATGCGCCCAGTCTGCCAGCGTGTCAGCCGGCGGGCCGCGTGTCAGCCAGCGGGCCGCGTGTCAGCCAGCGGGTAGGCTCGCCTCGATGGCGGCGACCAGCTCGGCGTCCTCGGGCGTGGTCATCGGGCGGAACCGGCCAAGCACGGCGCCGTCTGGGCTCACCAGGAACTTCTCGAAGTTCCACTGCACGTCGCCGGCCTCGCCCCCCGCATCTGCCACGGCAGTCAGCTCGGTGTAGATCGGATGCCGGCCCGCGCCGTTGACCTCGATCTTCTCGAACATGGGAAAGCTCACCCCGTAGGTCGTCGAGCAGAACTGCGCGATCTCCTCGGGGGAACCTGGCTCCTGTCCGCCGAACTGGTTGCACGGGAAACCGACCACCGCGAAGCCACTGTCTGCGAAGCGCTCGTGCAGGGCCTCCAGCCCGGCGTACTGCGGGGTCAGGCCGCACTTGGAAGCGACGTTGACGACGAGCAGCGTCTTGCCGGCCAGATCCGCGTCGGCCAGCGAGGACGGCTCGCCGGTGAGGGTGTTCACGGGAATATCGCGCAGAGTCACGATCGAAGGTCCTCACACTCGGGAACGGCTGCGCGCGGTGCGCGCGGCACTGCGGTAACGCTAGTTGCGGCACGGATATGCCGGACAAGAAATAGCCCGGCCGCTTGGCAGGCGGCCGGGCTATTTCTTTGTCGGGCTCCACGGCTCCCCTCCTAGCCGTGGAGCCCTCGCGTGACCGGAACCCCTCGCACTGGTCCCGGCTGCGTGCCGCTCATCCGCCGAGTCCAGACGAGATGGCCCGCACGCGCGCAGCGAGGTCCTTGATCTGCGTGCAGGCTGACGTCTCGCCGAGGTTCCTCGCATTGACCGACGCGCGGCATTGCCGCATCTGCAGCTGCAACGCGGGTTGCTGGTCGTGCACCTGTGTCGGCGAGCGCGACGTCGTGGCGATGAAGAAGAACATCACGGCTGCGAAGCCGCCGAGGGCGAGAATGAACCGGGCGCCTACGCGCCGGTTAGTCTTGGCGGCCCCGTCGGGTGCTGCGTGTGCCATGTGCGAAAGCTCTGATTCGGCTGACAGCTAAGCGGCCGCGTGCAAGCTGGGCACGTCGAGAGAGAGGCTGCAACGACGCATCGGGTAGCGCCGACGGATTCTTCAGACGACTCCACACGGCCCGTTACCTCCTCGGTGGTGAAGCACTCGATAGGGTGAATCACGCGCACTTCGTATATATGGACGTTCTTCGCAGTTGTTAGTTTACCCCCCTGACTGCTTAGCCGGGCAAGATGTTGACTGGTTAGGCAGGCAACGTGACCGGGAAAGGGTCCTCCGTGACCGAGCGTGATGAAACGCATACTCTGTGGATAGGCGCCGACCTCGTGCTCTACCCCGACGCGCCGATACCGCTATTCGTGCAGCTGGCCAGGCACATCAGATTTCGGATTGCACACTGGAATCTCCCGGCCGGCTCGCTGATGCCGTCCGAGCCGACCTTCGCGGAGCGGCACAGCCTGAGCCGGGAGACCGTGGGCAGGGCGTACCGGCTGCTCAAGGACGCCGGGGCGATCAAGTCCAGACGGGGAGTTGGGTGGTTCGTCACCGAGGAAATCCCCGTGAGGCACGTGACCGTGGCCCCCGGCAGCAGTATCAGCGCTCGGCCGGCCCGGCCGGGAGACGTCGATACCATCCAGAACCGCCAGGTGATGCTGATGACAGGTTCGCTGGTGGTCGAGGAGCCGGGCAAACCTCCCATCATCTACGACCCAATGCGAACCGTCGTGGTCGTCCCTGGCGGAGAGTGACGACCGCGGCTTTGCGCACGGCATCGTGGCCAACTCAGCTCGTTCCCGACCTGATCGAGGCTTTCCAGACCGAGTCGCCGGTGTACCCGCGCGCGACCTGGTTGACGAACATGTAGACCGCATCCTCGTCCGGCGACAGCGGGCCCGGCCTGGCGTGCCTCGACGTCAGTCCGCGATGCACCGACTCGCACGCGCTCCAGTCCTGCCGGTTGGTGATGTCCCAGAACTCGATCGCGTAGCCAGGGTCGAAGCCGGGCTGCGCGAGCGACTCGGGGGCAAACGCCCAGGTGCACTCGATCAGCGTGCGGCCGACCGCGACGGGTGTGAGCACGTGTGTCATCACGTAGTCGGGGTGGAGGCTGAGCAGCACGTTGGGGAAGATGCTGACGTAGATCACGATGCGGCGGCTGGCGGCGTCCAGGCCGCGGAGCGGGACGCCAAAGCTGGCGCCGTCGAGTGACATGGTGTCCATGCCGTCCCGCAGTTGCATCCAGCCGCCGAGCCATGGCCCTGCCGTGTGATAGTTCTCGCCGCTGTTCGGCGGGCTGATCCGGCAGAGCTCGGGGTGGATTACCGGACAGTGGTAGCACTCGTGATAGTTCTCGGTCAGGATCTTCCAGTTCGCGGCCGCGTCGTAGGAGTGCCGGCCGGCGATGACGAGGCGTTCAGGCTCGTAGGGTGCGACCAGATCGGCCAGGTCCGCCAAGGCGGACTCCATCGGCTCGGCGCTGCCCGAGTTGTCTACGAAGATCAGCCCGTGCCACTCGGTGACGGGCAGCTCGACCAGTCCCCACCGGGTCTCGTCGAAACCGGCCGTGCCCTTGAAGCCCTTGGCGGCGCGGAGCTCTCCGGCGAGGCCGTAGGTCCAGGAGTGGTAAGGGCAGACGATCGCGGGCCGCTGGGCTGATTCGCCACACGGCAGCAGTTCGTGGCCGCGATGCCGGCAGTAGTTGGCAAACGCGTGCAGCGTGCCGTCGTGGTCTCGACTCAGCAGCACGCTGCCGACACCAATCGATACCGCGCGCTGGTCACCAGGAGCCGCGAGGTCGGACGCCAGCCCCACGCAGGCCCAGCCGCCGCCAAAGAAGCGCTGTCGTTCCCACCCGAACACCGCCGGATCGGTGTACGCCGCCGGTGGCAGCATGCGGCTTTCGCCGAATGGTCGGAGCGCATCAGCGATGCCCGCTGGGTCGAGCGGCGGGTGCGTCGCTCGGGTTTGACTGATCATACAGTCAACTCTAGGTCGCGGCCCGAAGGCTGTCTAGCACGCGGTTCGCCATCGCATCGCCGCATGAACTCCGGCTCCCGTGCACTATCACTTTCAGGCCTTTACACGGTGAATCAGGCCGATAATGACACATCGGGTCCCGATACGTGTCAGCATCAAGCTACTTCCGGTGTACCGGAATTCTGGACCTGGAGACGCCGGATGGCCGATCTCACAACAGCAAAAAAAGGGATAAGCGCACCGGCGGGCCCTTACGTCCTACGGACCGGGACGCTCATCGCCGCGGTTCTCGGTGTGATCCTCGCGCAGATGGCCCTCGCCATCCCGGCCGCGCTCAATGGCTTGTTCCAGCAAGACCTCGGTACCAGCTCTTCACAGCTCACCTGGATCTCGGACGCATTCTTAATCCCCGTCTGCATCCTGGAACTGAGCTTCGGGGTGATGGGCGACCTGTTCGGCCGCAAACGCCTGCTGGTCACCGGTGCGCTGGTGCTCGCCACCGGTGAAGTGGTAGCGGTGCTGACCCCGGGCTCGACGGTCCCAACCGACACCAGATTGCTGGTGCTGTATATCGGTGAGGCGGTCGCCGGACTTGGTGCTGCCGCTATTTTCCCGACCAGTCTCGCCATGCTCGCCGCGGGCACGCACACCACTCAGAGCCGCGTCCGAGCGGTTTCGATCTGGGCTGCGGCGCTCTCCCTCGGCAATTGCGCCTCACCGGTTCTCGGCGGGCTCGCCGCGCGGCTGCATTTCGGCGCGGACCCCCTGGCCGGCTGGCGATGGGCCTTTCTCGTGGTGATGACCCTCGCCCTCATCAGCGCGGCCGTGTCGGTCACCGCGGTCACGAACTCATCCTCACCTGAGGGCCGGTCGCTCGACTGGCCAGGCCAGGTGACGATCGCCGTGGCGCTGTTCGCGCTTCTGTATTCCGTGGTACAAGGTCCGACCAGCGGATGGCGCAGCATGCCCATACTCATGGGATTCGCGGTCGCCGCGGTTTTCCTGATGCTCTTCATCTTCACGGAACGGAGATCCGAAGCGCCGCTGCTGCGCCTGGATTTCTTCCGCGACAGGAACTTCGCGGTTGCGTCTCTCGTCACCGTCATCGGCATGTTCGCCTTCCTCGGCACCGCCTATGCGACCAGCATCCGCCTATCGGCGATTCAGGGCTTCACGCCGCTGAAGACCGCGATCGCTTTCGGCTGCCTGAACGGCGTGGCGCTGATTCAGCTGCCCATCACCATCCGGCTGTTGCGACGGAACACCGCTCGGTGGCCGCTGACCGGCGGACTGGTCCTGATGGCGGCCGGCGCCTGGTGGCTTGCCACGGTCCCGGCCTCCGATCTGTCCCTGGTCCCGGTCATCCCCGGCTTTCTCGTGGTCGGGCTGGGCTTCGCCATGTCACTCTCCGCGCTCTCCACGGTGGCGGTGAGCACGCCCCCCACTCACCTGGCCGGGATGGCGAGCGGCACCACGAACATGCTGCGCGACTTCGGTTTCACTCTGGGCCCGGCGGTTATCGGTGCAGTCGCGCTGAGCCGGGCAGCAGCGAGCATCAGGCAGCAACTCGCCGCGAGCCCTTCGCTGCGCAACAACCTGTCGGCGTTCATCGCGTCGCCGACGCATGTCCCGGTCGCTCAGCGGCCGGCCGTTGCTGCCGCCGTGCACGCTGTCGAGTCAGGGCCGCTCGGAGCGAACGCCGTGCCGGCGACTGTGACGCAGCCCGGTGGCCACGTCGTGCCGTTCAACCCACTGAAGCAAGTCGCCTTCGACGCGCTCAGCCACTCGTACGCGCTGGGATTCGTGCTCTGCGGAGCTGCCGCGATGCTGGCCGCTTTGCTGACCACGCTCGCCATGCGCGCCCAGCCAGACGATGCGCTGCTGGATCTGGAGCTGCTGGATGAGTGAGCAGTCGGCGCACCCGCAGTGCCATCGTCGCGCCGTCAGCGCTGGTGCTGACGTGCCTATCACGGGAGCCCGCAATGGACCGTCAGCCAAGGACCTGGCCCGTCTTGTCCGGGACCATTCCACTCCTGGCGCCGGGATTCAACCGGCGGCCGGAGACCGGGCACGGGCTGGGAGATGCCTTACACCCCGGCCGCACGGTCATCCTCGGTCCGGACGGTGCCCTCCGAACGCTGGCGGGCCGCGAGGGAACGGGCAAGACCCAGCTGGCCGCGGCGTTCGCGCACCGGCTCTGGGCCAGCGGCGATCTGGATATGCTGGCATGGCTGGATGCGGGCAGCCGCGACGGGATAATCACTGGCTACGCCCGAACGCTGGCTGACATCAGGGTCGCCGCCCCGGCTGGCAAGCCAGAAGCCGCGGCCGACCGACTCCTGACCTGGCTCGCGGAAACCCGCAGGCGCTGGCTGGTCGTGCTCGACGGCCTCGCCGATCCGGCCGATGCCGAAGGACTGATGCCGTCCGGACCTTCTGGTCAGACGCTCGTGACGACGCTGATCGCCGAGCCGAGTTCGAGGTCGACGAGGCCCGGCGCTGCCATGCGCCTCGCGGCGTCGGACGACGCGCAGGGCCTGAGGGTCGCCGTTCCGGCCTTCAGCCAGCGCGAGGCGCTGCAGTACCTGTCGGACCGGCTCGATGACGATCCATACCAGTCAGGGGGCGCGGTCGATCTCGCTGGAGCACTAGGCGGCCAGCCGGTGGCACTGGACCTGTCCGTTGCTTACCTGCTGGACACCGGCGCGAACTGCCGCCAGTACCGGCTCGCCTATGAGCAGTACAGCCAGAATTGGGCGAACGGCTTCGGCGGCGATCCGCTGGCACCCGTCTGGATGCTCGCCGTAGACCGTGCACAGCAGTTTGCTCCGACGGACCTTGCCTGGCCGACCCTGAAGCTAGCCACGGTGCTGGGTCGAGGCTGGATCCCTGGCGCGGTCGTCACCAGCGCTGCCGCGTGCGCCTACATCACGGGGCGCCGCGCCGTAACCGCCGAGGACCAAGCGGCCGTCCGGGCCTCGTTCGGCAATCTCGAGCGGGTAGGCCTCGCCAGCGTGGAGCCTGACGACGACATTCGAACGGTGCGGTTGCCTGCCGCGCTCCAGTCATCGGTCCGCCGCGTGATCGGCCCAGCGGAGATCCGCAAGGCGGTGCAATCGGCGGCCGACGCCCTCGTGGAGTCATGGCCGGAGGGGAACAGCAGCGACCCGTCGGTGCGTGCCAGGACGGAGCAAGCGCTTCGGGACTGCGCAGCGAGCCTACGGCGATGTGATGAGCCGGCCTTGTGGGCTCAGGGCTGCCATCCGCTGCTGGCGCGAGTCGGGCAGAGCCTGGACGACGCTCGGATGGTAGTGACCGCGCACGCCTACTGGCGCGACCTCGCTCGACGCTGCTCCGAAGCCCACGGCGTCCGGTCGCCGCTCAGCCTTGAGCTTCGCGAGCGGCTCGCTGGTGCTGCTATGGCGGCCGGACTTGTCGACGAGGCCATCAGCGTGCGCGAGGAGCTGGCCAGCGACATGGACGAGGTCGCAGGGCCGACCGACCGGCAGGCGATCAGCTCACGGGCACGCCTGGTTCTCACCTACCGCATGGCCGGTCGTCTCAGCGAAGCGATCACGCTCGGCATCCGAGTCGCGGCCGACAGCGAGAGGGTTCTCGGGTCCGCGCACGCGCAGACCACCGCGAGCGTGCGCGAGCTGGCCCGTGCGTACTGCGACGCCGGACGGTATCCCGAGTCGCTTGACGTGCTGCAGCTCTGCCTGGCCCGCGCTGCTGAGATGTCCGGCGCGATGCACCCGGATACGGCCTCCGTGCGTGCCCAGCTGGCGCAGGCACTGCGCCGTGCCGGACGAGCTGCTGATGCGATCAAGCTCTACCAGCAGACGCTCGCCCAGGTGGAGAAGGCGGTCGGCGCAGCGCATCCCGACGCACTGACCGCGCGCGGGAATCTAGCGATCGCCTATTACCTCGCCGGGCGCAACGACGAGGCGACTGCATCGTTCGAGCGCGCTGTGGCCGACTGGCGTCGGGTGCCAGGAAGCACCCCGGCGCTCACGATGGTCGCCAGGATCAACCTGGCGGCCACCTTCTGCCTGAACGGCCGACCGAAGCAAGCCGTCCAGCTCTATGAGGGCGTGCTCGCCGACACCGAGCGCCTCCGAGGTGCCGCTCATCCGGATACGTTCCGAGCCCGCTGGAGTCTCGCGGCTGCTTACCACCACGCGAAGCGGCTTCCCGTGGCCGTCGAGCTCGGTGAGGCCACGCTCGCCGCGAGCGAGGAGCTGCTGGGTCCAGGGCACCCACACACGCTCACAACCCGGGCGAACCTGGCGCACGCGTACCACGCTGCTGGTCGGCTGAAGCGGGCCAGCGCGCACTTCGACCGCGCGCTCCGCGACTGTGAGCAGGCCCTCGACCCTGACGATCCGCTCACGGTCGCCGTGCGCGAACTGCGGCAGCGATATCTGGCCGGCCGCCAGGGGGTCTTCCCGATCGTCGCCCCACCGGGGGACGGAGTCGAAGAGCGGGCAGCGCCAGCCCGCGCGCGGGCCGCGGCGGCGAGACCGACCCGGACCGAGCGCGCCAGACACGCTCATCGCGAGGCCCTGCCCGCCCCACGGTGACTGGCTGCAACGCCAACCGGTGCCCACCCATCGGGTGCGCACCGGTTGACTCTTCCTGCCGTGGAGGTGGCGGGGATCGAACCCGCGTCCTTCAGTACCTCACCAAGGCTTCTCCGGGTGCAGCCTGCTGTGATTTTCTCAGCCCCGGCGGTCACGCAGGCAAGCCGCCGACGGGCTCAGTCGCTGTTAGCTGTCCCTACCGGCTCCGCGACCGAGCAGATAGGTAATCCTCCTCGCTGATGCCAGACACCGGGCCGGAGGAACTCCCAGGCTGACAAGAACTCTGTGCTACGCGGTTAGTTAGGCCGCGAGAGCGACAGTGCTCTGAGTGCTCTTTGAGTTGGCACTTATTGTTTTGCGGTCACAGTGTTAACGGGGTTATGTCCGCAGTCCCCGACCCGCTTCACTTGGATCAACCACCGAAGTCGAAACCAATCACCCCCTCGGGAGCCGTAAACCTCGACGGTACCCCATGCATTCCGCCCAGGTCCAACGAGAACTAACCGCGAGGCAAGCGGAGAAATGTCCGGGTTCTGAAAAACCGAACGCCCGACGGGCGGGCCGCAGAGCGCGGCCCCCGCCGGGCATCCACCGGTTGGTGATGAGATGCCCCCGTGGATGCTGGCGGTGGCCGGAATGCCTCCACGGGGGCCATGACCGGCAGGGTCGGGGCCGGTCTCAAAGGCCGGGCCTCCCCCGAGATGAGGCCCGGTTCTCATCACGACGACTGGGCCGCAACCCCCCAAGCGGCACCCCAGTCATGAGAGAAGACGCCGTTACGGCACCAAGCGGTTGCTCCAAGTAACCAAAATGGCCTTAATAACTACGCCATGGTTCCGTATGCCGGTTAGCGCCCCAGCCGGGTCAGGCGCCTGCGCGCAGGTTCTGCAGGAAGCTCGCAGTCAGCGGCGCGGCCGAGGCGTTCGGCGCTCCCGAGTTACTGAGCTGCACCACCGCGAACGCGATGTCGCCCTGATAACCGACGAACCAGTCGCTGCGCAGATTGCCAGTCCCGAATGGCGCGCTGCCCGCCTGGCCGAAGACGTCGCCGCCGACGTTCGCCACCTGGTTCTGCTGGGTGTGCATGGCGGCCTGCATCAGGCCCCGCAGCGCAGTCAGCACATCGTCACTCTCGATGCTGCGCCCCGCGGAACTGGGATCCGCCTGACCTGCCACGAGGGACGGCGCATGCCACTCACCGGACTCGACCACGCCCGCCGCGAGCGCCATGTCGAGCGGGCTCACTCGCACGTCGCCGGTGCCAATCATGTCGGCCGCCAGGCTTCCCTCCCCCGTCGGCTGCCCGACCTGCCCGGCGAAGGCCCCGTCGATCGGCAGCTCCCAGCCGCCGATGCCAAAGGCGTTGCCGGCCTTGGCCAGCTCGTTCGCGCTCAACGACAGCGACAGCCCGCCGGCAAAGGCCGTGGCGCAGGCGTGCGAGAAGTCTGCCTGGAATGACGGCGTGCTCCCCAGGTCGAGCGCGGGGTCGTTGGTGAAAATCGTCCCGTCTACCGAATTGCTCGTGGGGCAGGGAACGGGGTCGGTTGGCGCAAGGCGGCCAGTCGACAGCAACGCCGCCGACGAAACAATCGTGAACGCCTGACCCGGCATGTACTGGCCCGAGAGCGGGCTTAGTGCCGGCTGGCCGCCCGCCGCCTGACTGGCCACGGCGAGGATCTTGCCAGTAGAAGCCTGCACAGCGACGATCGCCGCCGACGTGGGCACGTGCGCGAGCGCCTCGTCAGCGGCGAGCTGAACGCCGGAATCAAGCGTGGTGTCCACGGCGGTACCCGGTGCGCCCCGCCAGGTCCGCAGGTCCACCGCGGCGTTGCCCGACTGCTGCAGCACGACGTCGGTACGCGGGGTGCCCACGAGCTGGCGCTGGAACGTCGCCTCGAGACCCGACAGGCCCACGGTCGTTCCTGGCCGGTATTGCACGCCGTCGGTCCGCAGCACATCGGCCGTCTCCGTGCCGACCGAGCCCACCACGTCCGGCGCGATGCTGTCGAACAGCGGCTCGGTGATCTGCCTGACCTGCAGGCCAGGAACCTCGCTCAGTCTCTTCTGCAGGCTCGCGTATTCGCCCGGCGTATAGGTGATCAGCTCGAGGAAGTCGTCTTGCAGGTTCTGCTCGATCTGGCCCTCGATCTGATCCTCCGGGATCTGCGTGACGGCCGACAGAGCGGCTGCGGTCCGATCCGGGTCCTCGAGTTCGCCCGGATACACGCCGACCTCGACGACCTTCGAGGGAACGACGAGCGACTGCCCGCTCGAGTCGAGTATCTCGGCGCGGGGGTAAAACTGGCTGACGACCGCTAGCTCCTCGCGGTCGGTCATGCCCGGCACGATGACCGACGGGCTCCAGACCACGCGCCACCCACCCGGGCCGTCCTGCAGCGGGAACCTGCCTGCATAGCTCCACAGCAAGCCGCTGCCAGTCAGGTCGATATCGGCTTCGAACCCGGCCGTCGCGGTTCTGCCGTGCTGGCTGACGCTGTTCATCGACATGCTCACGTTGCTGGCATCTAGCCGCTGATAAGCACTAGCCAGCGCCGCCGCAACGACCCTCGGGTTCCCGGTGGTCAGCTGTGCCGCAGCGAGGTAGTGCCGGGACTGCCACGCGAGCAGGAACTGCTCCACCGTCGGCTCTGCCGAGGAGGTGCCGGGTCTGGCCAGGCCGAAGCCCACGAGGCCCGCGCCGATGACCAGCACGGCCGCGCGCACCAGAAAAGAACGTGAGCGCACTGCCACCCCGAAAGATCCCGCCCTGCCTCGCCCGCCCTGGTTATCGGTCCCCCTCCTGCCCCCGTTCCCCGTCCCCGGCGGGTGCAGTCGTGGCAGGTGCGAGGTAGTCCGGGGCGCGCGATGCGCGCCGGGCCGCTTTGATCGGCTTCCGGACCGAGTTGCGCTGCTCACAGTTACCGCCGCCGCCGAAGCGCGCGCTCGACTTCTCTGGCAGCATCCCGCTTGGCGAGATCCTGCCGCTTGTCGTACGTGCGCTTGCCGCGGGCCAGGGCCAACTCGATTTTCACCTTCCCGTCGGAAAAGTACAAGGAAAGCGGGACAAGGGTGAGCCCTCGCTCGTTGACGGAGCTGGCCAGCTTGTCGATCTCCTTCCGGTGCAGCAGCAGCTTGCGGGTTCGGCGCGGCTCGTGGTTGGTCCAGGTGCCCTGCGTGTACTCGGGAATGTGGACACCGTGCAGCCACGCCTCGCCATCGGTGATCTGGCCGAACCCGTCGGCCAGCGACGCCCGGCCGGCCCGAAGCGACTTCACCTCGGTGCCGGTCAGCACGAGGCCCGCCTCTACCGTGTCCTCAATGGTGTAGTCGTGCCGGGCCCGTCGGTTGCTGGCAATGATCTTCTTGCCTCGGTCCGCTGCCACCGGATCAAGATTCTAGCTTTACACGCGCAGGTAGCGCCTGAGGGTCAGGAACGAGGTGCTACCGCAGATCAGCAGGCCGGTGACCATCGCGATGATGATCACCTCGACAAGGTCGGTGGTGCTGAGGCTGATCCCGTAGGGAAATATGCTCTGCAGGGTGCTCAGCAGAACCGACTTCACCCCGATCAGCAAGCCGGTCGCAACCAGCCAGCCGATCAGGCCGGCGATCATTCCCTCAACCAGGAACGGCAGCTGCACGTAGAAGTTGGACGCGCCAACGAGGCGCATGATCGAGGTTTCCCGGCGCCGGTTGAAGGCTGACAGCCGGATCGTGTTGGCGACGAGCAGGATGGCCGCGATCAGCAGGAAAATGGCGATCGCCACGACCGCGTTCCTGGCTCCATCCAGGAGCCGGTAGAACTGATCCAGGATGGACGCGTCATTGACGACCTGGGACACCCCCGGCGCACCGTCCATGACTTCGGTGACCTGGGCTGCGTCCGCCTCGGTGTTCTTGAGCCTGATCTCGAAGGATGGGGGGATCTGGGTCTTGTCGGTGTAGCGGATGATCGGCTCGTTGTCGGCGAACTCCTGCCGGAACTGCTTGTAGGCGGCGCCAGCCGAGACGAACTGGATGCTGGCCGTGTCGTGCGTCGCCAGTAGCTCGTTTCTGATGGCGGTGACCTCGGACGGGGTCACCGCGCCGTTCTTCTGGCAGTTCACGGCCACGTCGGATTTCGTGCACAGGTAAACCGACAGCTGGACCCGGCTCTGCCAGTAGCTGCGGGTGTTGTCGACTTGCTTCACGAACAACAGGCCCGTGCCGAGCAGGGAGAGGCTGATCGCGACGACGACGATGAGGGCAACCGTCATGGTCAGGTTCCGGCGTAGGCCTATCCAGACCTCACTGAACACGAACTGGAAACGCATTGTCGGCAGTGTCCTTCGGGTAGTCCGTCGCGGCCGTCAGTATGCCTGGCCGTAGACCCCACGCGACTGGTCGCGCACGACCTTGCCGTACTCAAGCTCGATCACTCGCTTGCGCATGGAGTCGACGATCGCGGCGTCGTGCGTCGCCATCAAGACCGTGGTTCCGGTGCGGTTGATCCGGTCGAGGACCTTCATGATGCCGATCGACGTAGCCGGATCGATGTTTCCGGTCGGCTCGTCGGCCAGCAGGATCATCGGCCGGTTGACAAAGGCCCTGGCCATGGCGACGCGCTGCTGCTCCCCGCCAGACAGCTCGTCAGGCATCCGTTCGCGCTTGCCCTCGAGGCCAACCAGGTCGATCACCTCAGGGACGACCTTCCTGATAAAGCGACGTGGCTTACCGATTACTTCGAGGGCGAATGCGATGTTCTGATAGACGTTCTTGTTCGGCAACAGCCGGAAGTCCTGGAAGACGCAGCCGATGCGGCGGCGCAGGTGGGGGACCTTCCAGTTAGTGAGGCGGGCCAGGTCCTTGCCCGCGACGTGGATCCGGCCCGAGCTCGGCCGCTCCTCCTTCAGGACCAGGCGCAGGAAAGTCGATTTTCCCGAGCCGGACGGTCCTACCAGGAAGACGAACTCACCTTTCTCGACATCGAGGCTCACGTTCTCCAGCGCTGGGCGGCTCTGATTCGCGTACGTCTTGGTGACGTTGTCGAAGTGGATCACTTGTCCATCGCAGGTTGTAGACGAGAGGCTGACGCGGCTGTCTCCCAGGCTTTCCACGCTCCCGGTTTGGCCTCGGGCCAGTCTAGGGGGGAAACTAGTCAGGAACGTCCAACATCGTCGAAGTGACCCAGTGCCCGATTGCGCCAGTTAGGAGCCGCATGAGCTGTGAGCACCTGATATGCGCCCAGTGTGCCGGGCCGGTTGCGGAGGGTCGCTGCCCGACCTGCCGTGAAGCCCGCGCCCACATCCATCACCACGGCCATGCGATGACCGTGCAGCTGATCGCGGCCGCGGCCCTTCTCATCCTGGCCCTGCTGACGGTCGCGGCGATGCACCTGGGCCACTGAGCCCAGCGGGCCCGGACCCTACCCGGCCGGGCTACAGACCTTCTTTACGCAACCACCGGATCTCGGCTTCGATGAAGTCGTCGATCTCGCCATCCATGACGGCCGCGGTGTTGCCCGTCTCGACTTCGGTGCGCAGGTCCTTGACCATTTGGTAGGGGTGCAGGACGTAGCTGCGGATCTGCGTGCCCCAGCTCCGCCCGCCGTCGCCCCGCAGCTCGTTGAGCTTGGCCGCCTGCTCCTCACGCTTGCGCTCCAGCAGCTTGGACTGCAGCACCGCCATGGCGGTGGCCTTGTTCTGGATCTGGCTGCGCTCGTTCTGGCACGACACGACGATGCCGGTCGGCAGGTGGGTGATCCGAACCGCTGAGTCGGTGGTGTTGACGCCCTGGCCCCCTGGCCCGCTGGACCGGAACACGTCGACCCGGATCTCGTCCTCGGGAATTTCGATGTGGTCGACCTGCTGGACCACCGGCAGCACATCGACCATCGCGAACGAGGTCTGGCGCCGGTTCTGGTTGTCGTACTTGGAGATCCGCACCATGCGGTGGGTGCCGTGCTCACCCCGCAGAGTGCCGTACGCGTACGGCGCCTTGATCGTGAACGTGGTCGACTTGATCCCTGCCTCTTCGGCGTACGACGTGTCGTAGACCTCCGTCGTGTACCCGTGCCGCTCGGCCCAGCGCAGGTAGATGCGCCGCAATCCCTCGGTCCAGTCGGCAGCGTCCGCGCCGCCCGCGCCCGCGTTGATGCTGATCAACGCTTCCCTGGCGTCGTACTCCCCGCTGAGCAGCGTCCTGATCTCCAGCTGCTCGATTTCCTTGCGCAGCGCCGCCAGTTCCCGCTCGCCCTCCTGCCGGGTGGGCTCGTCGTGCTCGCTGTCCGCGAGCTCGAACATGACCGCGGTGTCCTCGAGCCTGCGGTGCAGCGACTCGAGCCTGGCGAGCTCGGCGTCCAGATAGGACAGCCGCCTGGTGACTTCCTGGGCCTGCTCCTGGTCGCTCCACAGGCTCGGATCGGCGGACCGCTCGCGGAGGCTCTCGGCCTCCTTCTCCATCGCGTCGGGATCGAGGACCGCCTCCACGCTGGCGAGCGTCGCGATGAGCTCAGAGATCTCGCTCGCGGGGTCGGTTGGCATGCCTTCAGCGTACTTGACGAGGGATATCGGCCCGGTCCAACCCGCTGACTGAACCAACAGGCAATGGCGACCGGATCAGCCAGGCAGAGTAGCGGTCGTCACCAGCGAGCGAACCGCCCGGACAGCCACCGAGAGCGTGGCGACACCGAAGTCATTGCTCTCCCAGATCTCGGTGAGCGTCTGGTTCGCGCGGCGCACGGCCGGAGCGTTCCGCGCGACCCAGGCGGCCAGCCGCTGCTCAGGGCTACCCGGATCGGTGACGGTGAGGACGTCCCTGGCCAGCGACGCGTGCGCGGCATACAGGTCATCCCTGATCGCCCCCCTGGCCATGGTGTTCCACCGGTCCTCCCTGGGGAGCGCGGTGATCAGGTCCCGCAGCCGAGCAATCTGCAGCCGGTCAGCGAGGTCGAAGTAGACCTCGGCCGTCTCATCGACCGACCGGCCGGTGCCGTAAGCGATGTCCACGATGTCGAACGCCGAGTATGCGGGCACCATGGCAGCGATCCGGTCCGCCAGGCTGGCGGGCACGCCGCCAGCTACGTATTCCTCTCGGCGCTCGTCGAAGCCGATCAGGTCCCGGCCGGCCAGCAGCTTCGGCAGCCCGGCCGCGACGGTGAGCACGCCCGCGCCGAAGAAGTCACACGTCGCTTGCACGTCAAACGGCGGGCGCCGGAACGCCAGCAGCCAGCGGGCCGCCCGCTCGGTTAGCTTGCGGCCTTCCAGCATCGCGCGCACCTGCACGTCCGTACTGACCTTGCCGTCCAGCTCCTCGACCTGCGCCCAGAATCCCGGCATGTCGAACACCGCCCTGGCCACGAGCCAGGCTGCGGCGATGTCCGGGAGCGAGGCGCCAGTCTCCTCGCCCAGGCGGAACGCGAACGTGATGCCGGACCGGTCCACCATGTCGTTGACGACGGCAGTCGTGATGATCTCGCGGCGCAGCGGGTGCTCGCCGAGCCGCGCGGCGTACCGCTCCCGTAGCGCGGGCGGGAAGTAGGCGGCGAGCACGCGACGCAGATACGGGTCGTCCGGCAGCGCGGAGGCCAGCACCTCCTCCGCCGCTTCGATCTTCGTCTGGGCGAGCAGCACCGCGAACTCGGGAACCACCAGCCCGGTGTGCGCGGTCCGCCGCTCGGCGATCTCCCGATCAGTCGGCAGCACGTCAAGCTTGCGCCGGATCCGGCCGTCGCGCTCGAGCTTGTGGATGTAGCGGGCGTGCACGTGCAGCATCTGCGGAGCCTGCGCCCGCGCGGCCGCCAGCACCCGGACCTGCTGGTAGTTGTGCACCAGCACCTGCCGCGCGACGTCGTCGGTCATCTCCTCCAGCAGGTCGTTCCGGCCGGTCACGGTCAGGTGCCCGGCCCGCACCTCCGGGTCAAGCAGGATCTTGATGTTGACCTCATGGTCGGAGGTGTCCACCCCGGCCGAGTTGTCGATGAAGTCGGTGCACACGAGGCCGCCGGACAGCGAGTACTCGATCCGGGCCTGCTGGGTCAGGCCCAGGTTCCCGCCCTCGCCCACAACCCTGCACCGCAGTGCGGTGGCGTCCACCCGCACCGCGTCGTTAGCCCGGTCCCCGACGTCGGCGTTGGACTGATAGGACGCCTTGACGTAGGTGCCAATGCCGCCGTTCCACAACAGGTCGACCGGGGCGGTCAGGATCGCCGAGATCACCTCGTCCGGCGACAGCGCGACGTCCGCGGTGTCGATGCCGAGAGCCGACCTGGCCTGCGGCGACAGCGGGATGGACTTCGCCGATCGCGGCCACACGCCGCCCCCGGCCGACAGGGCGCCGGTGTCGTAGTCGGCCCACGACGACCGCGGCAGCTCGAACAGCCGGCGCCGCTCGGCGAAGCTGACCGCCGGGTCCGGGTCGGGATCCAGGAACACGTGCCGGTGGTCGAACGCCGCGACGAGGGCAACGTGCGGCGACAGGAGCATCCCGTTGCCGAACACGTCGCCGGACATGTCACCGACGCCCACCACGGTGAAGTCCTGCGTGTCCACGTCCACGCCCAACGTGGCGAAGTGATACCTCACCGACTCCCAGGCACCGCGCGCGGTGATGCCCATCTTCTTGTGGTCGTAGCCCGCTGAGCCCCCAGACGCGAACGCGTCACCGAGCCAGAAGCCCCGCGCCAGCGCGATCTCGTTCGCGAAGTCAGAGAACGTGGCAGTGCCCTTGTCGGCGGCCACCACCAGGTACGGGTCGTCGGCGTCGTGCCGCACGACGTCAGCGGGCGGCACGACCCGGCCGGACTCGAGGTTGTCGGTCACGTCGAGCATGGCCGTGATGAACATCCGGTAGCAGGCCAGCACCTCGGCGGCGTAGGCGTCCCGGTCGGCCGGGTCCGGCAGCCGCTTGCACACGAAGCCGCCCTTGGCACCGGATGGCACGATGACGGAGTTCTTGACCTCCTGCGCCTTGGCCAGGTCGCTGACCTCGGTTCGGAAGTCTTCCGGTCGCTCCGACCAGCGCAACCCGCCACGCGCCACCGCGGCGAACCGCAGGTGCACGGCCTCGAACCGAGGCGAGTACACGAACATCTCGAACTGCGGCCAGGGCGGGGGCAGGTCCGGCACCTCACGCGCATTCAGCTTGACGACCAGGAAGGGAACAGGGCCGAAGGCGGTGCTGAAGTAGTTGGTGCGCAGCGTCGCGAGGATCAGGCCCAAGTAGGAGCGCAGAATGCGGTCCTCGTCCAGGCTCGCGACGCCGTCGAGCGCGCCCCGGATCTCCTCGGTGATGGCCTCGTCCCGCTCGGCCCGGCCGGCCTGCCGGGCCGGATCGAACCGGGACTCAAACAGCCGGACCAACAGGCGCGCGATCGCAGAATTGGACCGCAGCGCCCTGGCCATGTACTCGAGGCTGAAGCTGAACTTGGCCTGCCGCAGATACTTGGCGTAGGCGCGCAGCATGAATACCTGTTGCCAGGTCAGCTGCGCGTCCAGCACCAGGGCGTTGAAACCGTCGTCGGAGATTCGGTCGTCCCACAGCGCCGCCAGCGAGGCCTCGACCTGCTCCCTGACCCGCTGGTCCGCGATCAGGTCCGCCTCGCCGTCGCCCTCACGCGCGTCCGTGCGACGCAGGCCGAAGTCGTAGATCCAGAACGGGTCGGCTGCGTGGAACTCGTAGGGGTGCTCATCGACCACGTCCACGCCCATGTGCTGCAGCCTCGGCAGCACGTCGGTCAGCGTGATGGGTCCGCCAGTCCGGTAGATGGTCAGCCGCCACACCCGGGTGCGGGCGTTCGGCATCTCGTCGTCCTCGATGGGCACGCCGCCGACGTAGTCCACCGACTCCCACAGCTCAAAGTCCACGTCCCGACCTGATTCGCGCAGTCGGAGTATTCGGGCGAAGTCCGTGATCGCGGCCGACGCGGGCACGTCGGTCTTGTAGGTGGCGGGGATCGAGTCACCCAGCTGGTTGAGCAGCTCCCGCCCGCGCTGCGGACCGAGCGCGGCCGTTGCCTCCGCCGCCAGGTCGTCGTCCCAGGACCGCACCGCTGTCGCTATCTCACGCTCCAGCTCGGCCGCGTCAGCCTCCGGCAGCTGGCTGCCCCGTTCGGCGCGGACGACCAGATGCAGCCGGGCTACCGGTGACTCTCCCACCAGGACGCTGTAGTCGAGCGGCAGGCCGCCGAACGCGCGCTGCAGCACGTCTCGGGCGCGCAGCCTGACCTGCGTCGTGTACCGGTCTCGTGGCAGGTAGATCAGGCACGAGACGTACCGGCCATAACCGTCTCGGCGCAGGAACACCCTGGTCTGGCGCCGCTCCCGGGCGAGGTGCACGCCCGCCGCGATGGCCATCAGGTCGGCAGCCGAGGTCATGAACAGCTCTTCGCGCGGATAGAAGTCCAGCACCTCGGCGACGTCCTTGCCGTCGTGGCTGTCAGGGCTGAGACCCGACAGCTCGAGCACCTCCGCCAGCTTGCGCCGCAGCACGGGGACGTCCTTCACCCGCTCGATCATCGCGGCATGCGTATAGAGGCCGAGGATGCGGTACTCGCCATCCACGGTGCCACTCGGGGACAGCCGCTTCACCGCCACATAGTCCAGGTAGCTCGGCCTGTGCACCGTCGATCGCGAGTTTGCCGTGGTCAGAATCAGCCGGTGCCCGTCGAGCGCGCGGGCCCGCACCTGCGGAGGGAGCGTCGCGAACGAGCCGGGACCGGTCCGGTCATGGCGCAAGATGCCCAGGCCGGTGCCCGGCACCGCGCGGAGCACAAGGTCGTCCTCACCCGCCGCGAGGTCGTACTCGCGGTAACCGAGAAAGGTGAAATGGCCCTCGGTCAGCCAGCGCAACAGGGCGGCGATCTCGGCCGGCGCTTCGGCGGACGGAGCCGTAAAAGCGGCGTCGGAGCCGAGAACGTTGTCGGCCAGCCACAACGCCTTGGCACGCATCCGCGGGTAGTCCTCCACCGCACCGCGGACGTCGCCGAGAACCCGCTCAAGGTCGGCAGCGAGCGTCTCGGCCTCGCCGTCGGCCAGGGGCGGAATCTCGATGTGGGTCCACGACTCGGCCAGCTCGTCATGCTCGCGATCGCCCTCGCCCGCCACGATCGGGCCGACGATCTCGCGCAGCGCCCCGGTCACGTCCCGCCGGACCCGCAGCTGCGGGTGCACGATCAGGCGCGCAGACAGCCCGTGGTTGGCCAGCTCCATGGTGATGGAGTCGACGAGGAACGGCATGTCGTCGGTCACGATGTCGATGACGTCCGCGGGCGGACGCAGCACGGCGCTGTCACCGGGCCGGACCGCCACCAGCGCGCGGCCCTGCGGACGGTGCGCCGCGAGCTCGACGTGCCGGGCAAGCACCTCGGCCAGTCGCTCCGGGCCGGCCGCCGAGATGTCGTCGTCGGCCACGTGCCGGTAGTAGGCCCGCAGGCACGCCGACAGGTCACCGGTGCCCGGTACGGGGCCGGCGCAGGCCACCGCAGCGGCTAGCAGGTCATCCCTCGTGTCTGCCATCGTCTACTCCCTAGCGCGGCGACGCTGCCGCTAGAGCGAGTCGCGGAGTTCCCATAGCAGCGGGTAGTACCGCAGCGGTACCCGGCTATGCAAGTACGGTGCACCAGTCGAGCCGCCAGTGCCAGACCGGGTGCCGATCTGCCTTTCCACCATCTGGACGTGCCTGGCGCGCCATAGCGCCGCAAGTTCGTCATGCGTGAGCAGGTCCTCGGCGAGCTGCCAGAGATCGTCGTGACGCGCCCGGTCCCTGGCCACGCTCCTGAGCGCGGCGACGATCTCGCCGTCGGTGCCGACCGGCAGACCTCGGGACGCCAGCAGATCCACGTAGGCGTCCCACAACGTTGGTTCGGCCAGCCGGCGAGCGAGCCGCCGACGCTCGTCGTCGGTGAGCGACCGGAACCGACTCACGAAGCCAGGATCCTGGGCGCCGGACAGGAACTCCAGCTCGCGGAACTGCACCGACTGGAAACCGCTGGCCGGCGCGAGCGCAGCCCGGAATTCGCCGAAGTCCTGCGGTGTCATCGTCTCGAGCACGTCGATCTGGCTGACGAGCAGCCGCTCGATGATGTGTACACGGGACAGTAGCTGCCGGGCCTGCCAGAGCGTTCCGGCCCGCATGGCGTCCCTGACCGCGGTGAGCTCGTGCAGCAGTTCCTTGAACCACAGCTCGTACGTCTGATGCACGATGATGAACAGCGTCTCGTCGTGCACCGGCGGATCCGACAGCAGCACCTGCTGGTCCAGCAGCTCGGCCAGCCGCAGGTACTTGCCGTAGGTCAGCAGGCCGCCCTGCTCGCCGAAGCTGCGCCCCGATGGCTGCGTCACCCCGCTGCCTCCGGCGCGAAGTAGCTGAGCACCTCGGGGTTGGCCAGCGCGTCCGGGTCGGCGGCCGCGGCGACCGGCGTGCCCTGGAGGATCTTGCGCACTGGCACCTCGAGCTTCTTGCCGGACAGCGTCCTCGGGATGCCGGGCACCTGGTGGATCTCATCAGGCACGTGCCGCGGCGACAGCTCGGTCCGCAGCAGTGCGCGGAGTTTGACGACCAGTGCGTCGTCGACGGCCCGGCCGTCGGCTGGCACAACGTAGAGAATGAGCCGCCCATCCTGGCCGAGCTGGCCGGTGTCGACGACGAGGCTATCGGCGACTTCGGGCAGCGCCTCGACCACGCGGTAGAACTCGCTGGTGCCCATCCGCACTCCGCCACGGTTCAACGTGGCGTCGGACCGGCCGTAGATGATGCAGCCGCCATCGGGCAGGATCATGATCCAGTCCCCGTGCCGCCACACGCCCGGATAGTCGGCGAAATAGCTGGCCCGGTACCGCACGCCGTCCTGGTCGTTCCAGAAGCCGACCGGCATCGACGGCATCGGCACGGTGAGTACCAGCTCACCGACCTCGCCGATCAGCGGCCGCCCATGCGAATCGAAGGACTCGACCTTCGCGCCGAGGCAGGGTCCGGAGATCACTCCCACCCGCACTGGCAGCAGCGGCGACGGTCCCACGAACCCGGTGCACACGTCGGTGCCGCCGGAGTACGAGCCCAGAATCAGCCCGGGCGAGCCCGTTCCTAGCTCTTCGTGCACCCAGCGGAAACCCTCCGGCGGGAGCGGTGATCCGGTGGAGCCGATGCCGCGCAGGACCGACAGGTCGTGGTCACGGGCGGGATGGACGCCCGCCTTCATGCAGGTCAGCAGGTACGGCGCGCCGACCCCGAAGTAGCTGACTCCGGCCTGCGCAGCGAGCGCCCACAGCTGATCCACGGCCGGGTAGGCGGCGCTGCCGTCGTACAGCACCACGGCGGCGCCGACCAGCAGGCCGCCAATGACGTAGTTCCACATCATCCAGCCGGTCGTGGTGTACCAGAAGAACACGTCCGCGCTGGTGAGGTCCTGGTGCAGGGCCAGCGCCTTGAGGTGCTCCAGCACGACGCCACCGTGGCCGTGCACGATCGGTTTGGGCAGGCCGGTGGTCCCGGACGAGTACAGCACCCACAGCGGATGACTGAAGGGCACCTCGGTGAACTCCGGATCCGCGGCCGCGAGCGGCCCGAGCCCGGCCCAGTCCGCGATGGCGACGCCGTCCGGCAGCGCTGCCGCTAGCCGGGGCGACCAGTCCTCGGCGCCGCGCGCAGCCATGCCGGCGCCAGCGCCCAGGTAATCGACCACGATCACGGTGTGCAGCCCGTCCAGACCCATCGCGATAGCAGCGAGCTCAGCGCTTCGGTCGAAGGTCTTGCCGTTGTAGACGTAGCCGTCGATGCCGATGAGCACCCTGGGCGTGATCTGCGCGAACCGGTCGATGACGCTGTGCGCCCCGAAGTCGGGCGAGCACGCAGTCCAGATCGCGCCCAGGCTCGCGGTCGCGAGCATCGCGATCAGTGCCTCCGGCGAGTTCGGCAGGTAGGCGGCGACTCGGTCGCCGAGACCAACGCCGAGCTGCTGCAGGCCGGAACGGACCCTCGCGACCTCAGCCCGCAGCTCGCCGTAGGTCATCTGCCCGTCGCGGCCGCTTTCCGCGCGGTAGATCACGGCAGTGTGGTCCGGCTGCACCCCGGCCCGGTACAGCGCGTTGCGGGCGTAATTCAGCGTGCTACCGGGAAACCAGGTTGCGTCGGGCATCGCGCCCTCGAGCACGGGGCCGTCCCCGCGGGTCCCAAGCACCCCGAAGAAATCCCAGATCGACGACCAGAACGCGGCGGGTTCAGCCACCGACCACTGCCACAGGTCGCGATAGGAAACCAGGCCGCCGGCACCGGTGCCCGGCACCGCTGGCCCGCCGTGGCTCGCCAGCCAGCGGGCGTAGCGAGTGACCTCCGCGTGATCGGCTGACTCCGCCGTCGGCGTCCAGAGAACCTCGCCGTAGTCACGGCCTGGCCCCGTGCCCGGCGTCTGGTCGCCCACGCCTGCGCCCCCCAAACTGTCCAGATCGGTCGTCATTGACCGCACTGTATCTACCAGTATGCGACGGCGGCAGGCGAGGTCCAGCGGAGTACGGGCTGTGGACGCGTCAGCAGCGGGCCGGGGACACGTCGCCAGCGGGCTGTGGACGTGTCGTCAGCGGGCTGTGGAAGCGTCCGTCAGCTCGGATCACGCGGGCCAGCCCATCTGCCCGACCGGCGCGCGGGGCGGCAGTAACCAGGTGGCACGTAGTCACATTTTTCGGATTCAGCCTGAATTCCCATTGGGTTCCGGCTTCGTTTACGAGCCGGCGAAACCCTGCCCCCGGCAAGTCCGACAGGAGCAGCCGCGCCTGGCAATCACAGGTCGATCGCGCAGCCGCCCGGTCGGGCGCCGCCTGCACGGGTGGCAACGTCGCCGGGTGGGTCAACGCAGCCGCAGCCGGCGCGGCAGCAGCCAGGGAACGCGCTCGGACTACGCGTGCAAGTTCATCGCCGGTCAATCGACGCACGTTCAGGTGGACGGCAGCCAAGCGGTGCTGCGCACCCTCGACGAGCCCGATAAGCACTGGCAGAGCCTCTGCGCCAACGACCTCGCGGCGTCCAGCCCTATCTCGCACTCGACCTGAACGCGCCTGGCACGAACTGGCCGCTGCCGGGTAGCGGCCAGTTCGGCAGCCTGCTGACCGTGTTCGGCGGCATGCGGCTCCGCGGCCCGGATCCCGCGGCCTGGACAACCGACCCGCTGTCTTAGGAAGAAGTCCGCGAGCCGCTGAGCGTCGTTTGAGTTCCGCTTACCTGTCGTATGCAGTGAGTTGAGGTCCGAGGCATAGCCTGTCGAGCCGTGCCTCGACCTCAGGCCACTATGGACTATTCGCCAGGTTCCAGACCGGGATGGCGGGCGCCCGGCTGGTTGCGGCCGACGGCCCTGCTCGCGGCGCTGGCCGTAGGCGTCGTCAGCGCGATCGCGGTGACAGCGATGTCCATGACATTGAGGGTCACGAGCGGGCCGGCTCCGCCCATCGCCACCGCCACCCTGCCGGACCGTAGCCGGTTCCCCCTGCGGTGTCACCGTTCGGCCGCCGTCGGCTCTCGGCGATGACCCTGATAGTTCGCCTCAACGTCAGCTCGCCAGCCTGCTACCGCGGCAGGTCCCTCGGCCTGCCACAGCGGGACCAGGTCCGCGGCGGCGCGGTAGGCGGCCGACTCGCTCGGCAGCCGGACATGGATGTTCGGAAGAGAACCACCAGGGTGGACCCCTTGACTGGGCCGTTCGCGAGCAGCTGGCGTCGTGGCTCAATTTCATGCATCCATTGCAGCCATCGTGCCTCGGCTTAGTCACCTTTGCGCTGGGCGCGGGCAGCGTAGCGTTCCATGAGAGTCCGCTGGCCACTCTGGGCCTTCTCGTGCTGGCGTCGCCCC
>JASHOE010000069.1 GCA_030041275.1 Streptosporangiaceae bacterium | reverse complement strand
ACGGCGATGCGCAAGGACCAGCCCTGGACCGGTAGAATCCTGTGGCTCGCAGGGTTCGCCCGACGTGCGCCGCCTTAGCTCAGTCGGCAGAGCGATTCACTCGTAATGAATAGGTCGTCGGTTCGATTCCGACAGGCGGCTCATAAATCTGACCAGGCAAAACATCGCCCGCCAAGATCCATGATCTCGGCGGGGGGTGTAGCTCCGGATGTAATTGAGGCCCCCGCAACCTCGACTGCCCGCATAGACAAGGTTTTGTCAGGGGCCTTTGCGGACCCTGCAAGTAAGGTTCCAGCGTGTGCGGAGAGTAACTGTTCTGATATTTGATCCGAGCACGGCTCCGTCGCCGACGTCAGCGCCGGCTAGTCGTCGTGGAGGCGGAACAGCCTGCCGCCGACCCTCCGCGAGGCGTCCTGGGCGAGCTCGGTTGATACCTCGACGTACTTCTCGGTGACCTGATGTCGGAGTGGCCGAGCAGCTCCATGACCACCGGCAGGGCGTGCCTTCCTCGATGGCGAACGTGCCGGCGCTCTGCCGGGCGCCGTGGGTGCCGACGTGGGGGACTTTCGCGCCGACGAGGGCGTGATGAACGTCGCCGGCGCGGACGCCTGGCTGCCGAAGCTGGTCACCGGCTTCGTCCGGGGCTAAACAAGCACTAAGGAAGCCCCCAGCCGGTGGCTGGGGGGCTTCTGTGTGCCGCAGGTCAGGCAACCTTGCGACCCTGCCGAATGGACGGGGAATAGCTGGGTGCGTTAGGCCGCGTGGGATGCCCGGTGTCGTCTGACCAGGCCGGCCAGCTGCACGACGCCTTCCCACGCGATGATCGCGCACTGGGCGGCCACGGCAGGCCACGGGTAGTTGGTGAGCAGCGCGACCCCGCACGCGATGCACAGCAGCGGGGACCGTACCACGAGCCCCGCTGGCGCGGTGGCGATCAGCCTGGCCCGTAAGCCTCGGGGCCGCAGCCTGCGGTACTGCACGTCCAGGTTGACGGCGGACACAACGACGAGCACCGCCCCGGCAACCTCAGCGAGGACAGGCATGGGACCATCCCGTGTCGCCGTTGTCGATTGGGTCTGGACACCTGGCCCGGCCAGGGTTGCTTTCGAGGGCTGGCCCGTCCTGGAACGCTTTGCCAACCCCCCTGCTCAACCAGCAGCAGGCAACCGGACCCCCCGGCTCGGCAAAGCTTGCGGGGTCCACCCCTCTTACGGTACGCAAAGCCCGCGAGTCTCGACACTCCCGGGACGGGTTGCCACGCTGAGGCCACTCGGGCGGCCAACCAGGGCCCTTCCCCCTGCATCCCGCAGACACGGGAGAGGGGAGGTCTGTCATCACATGACTAGCGATCGCTGAGGCGCAGGCACGCCTCAGCGATCAGCGCCCCCACTTCTACCACCCTTGAGAGAAAGACTGCGTGACAACTCGTATGAAGTTATGGTGCGATGCGGCCGCGCACGCCGTACCCGCCCTGCTAATCGCTTCACCTGCCATCGGCGCTACCGCAAACCTGGCACCTGTCTTCGCGGAGTGGCAGTCAGTCACCCGCCACGGGAACTCCCGCCGTTCCCGTCAGCTCGGCCCGCAGCGGGTAACGGCGGCCCAGCCGTCGCACATGGAACCACACGGCGAACGCCGACACTGCTAACGCCGCCGCGCCCACCGCCTCGGTCGCCAACGTCATAGCTGTTCCTTCCGGCCCGGCCCGCGCGAGGCGGGCCGGGTTTCCATGCTAGGCGCGGTCAACGTAGGTCAGAAAGACCACGTCCGACGTATTCGCCGTTGTCGGGTGACGAGCGTGGCCCCCCGTGTTTCTCGTCACGGCGGTCGCGCCGCCTGGCCGACGGGTGACCTCGACGCCCTTCCACCGCGGTTATGGGTAGTGCGCTGCTCTGACCAGCGGTGGCGCGCTGTGCGAGACCACCCGGAACCGGGTGGGCAGTCGCTCGTGTGAATAGGTCGTCGGTTCGATTCCGACAGGCGGCTCCACCACCCACCTCACCAGGGCCAACGCCATCAGCGCATTAATGATCACCGACCCGGTAGCAGTACTCGTGGGACTCCCGATACCCTCTGCCGGGTGATGCCCCGGCCCAGCGATTCCTTTCCGGCTTCCGCCAGGTCTACCTGGCTGACGGAGAATCACGGAAGAGAGGAACGCTAGCGATGCGCGAGACGCAACTCGACCGGGCATGCCAGAGCAACCTGGGCGTCCTGGAGAGGGTCACGCCGCAAGACCTCGACGCGCCCACGCCCTGCGCGTCGTGGGACGTGCGTGCGCTTGTCAACCACTTCATCGGTACCGCCCGCTGGTGGGCCGCGATGATGACCGGTGCTGACGAGCAGGCCGAGGAGGACTACGCGGCCGGAGATGTGGTGGCCGCGTACAAGACGAGCATCGGGGTCGCGACCGCCGCGTTCGAGGCCGACGGTGCCATGGAAAAGATCATCCCGCTGCCGTTCGGCGAGTTTCCGGGAACCGTCGTGCTCAGCATGGCGGCGCTCGATCAGTTCACGCACGGCTGGGACCTGGCGCGCGCCCTTGGACTTCCCACCGACCTGGATCCCGCGCTGGCCGGCGAGTTGCTCAACCAGGCGAGGCAGACGATCCCCGACGCGTTCCGCGGTCCCGACGGCCAGGCCCCGTTCGGACCGGCCTTCGAGGCGCCTGCCGGGGCCGGACCGGCCGACCAGCTCGCCGCCTTCCTCGGGAGACGCGTATGACTTTTGGCCGATGACCCGATGCCCGACAACACGGGGTTCGTTCAGCACACCGAGCCGTTCCGGCGTGAGCTGCTCGCGCACTGCTATCGCATGCTCGGCTCGGTGACTGACGCGGAAGACCTGGTTCAGGAGACGTACTTGCGCGCCTGGCGCTCGTACCGCACGTTCGAGGGCCGGTCCTCGGTGCGTACCTGGCTGTACCAGATCGCCACCAACGCCTGCCTGACCGCGCTGGCCAAGCAGCAGCGGCGAGTGCTGCCTTCGGACTGCTTCGACCCGGAAGCGGATCCGGCGCCGGCCCCGCAGTGGGCCGGGCCGGAGATCCGCTGGCTTGAGCCGGTCCCTGATGCGCTGGTGACACCGGAATCGGCCGATCCCGCGGCCATCGTCGCGTCTCGCGAGAGCCTGCGGCTGGCGCTGATCGCGAGCCTCCAGTACCTGCCGCCGAGGCAGCGCGCGGTGCTGGTGCTGCGGGACGTGCTCGAATTCCACGCCACCGAGGTCGCAGCGATGCTCGGCACCAGCACAGCGTCGGTCAAGAGCGCGCTACAGCGGGCCCGCGCCCTACTCAGGGAGAAGGCACCGGCTGCCGACCAGCTGACCGAGCCCGCCGCGCCGCAGGCCCGGGCACTGCTCGACCGGTACATCGCGGCGTTCGAGAACGCCGACGCCGGCGCGCTCGAGCGGCTGCTGCTCGCCGACGTCACGCTCGAGGCAACGCCGCTGCGCACCTGGTTCACCGGCCGCGGCACGTGCGTTCCCTTCCTCCGCCAGCACGTCCTCGGCGAGCCAGGCGACTGGCGCATGCTGCCGACTAGCGCCAACGGCCAGCCGGCCGCAGTGGAGTACTCGCGCGACGAACACGGGCACTACCAGCCCTACGGAATCCTGGTGCTCACCGTCACCGGCGACGGGATCAGCCGTGTTTCCTCGTTCGGCGATCCGGGCCTGCTGCCGGTGTTCGGGTTCCGCTGACCCGGCGCCGCTGACGCTGAGCGGCCCGATCCCCCTAGCTGGCTAAGGTCGCCGCCCGTGGCGTGGTCGCCATATCGCCGCGCTCCTGTTGGCCCACAACGACACGCAGGGAGAGCATAGACGTCATGCCGATAACGACGAGGGTGTTGAGCGTGACCGTTCCCGTGCCCGACCAGGATCGGGCTCTGGAGTTCTATCGAGACGTGTTGGGCTGTGAGGTGCGCTATGACGGCGAGCCGTGGCCCGGCGCGCGGATGATCGAGGTGGCGCCGCCGGGATCGTCTGTAGGCATCGTGCTGCTGCCACCGGATTCGGAGATCCCCGTGGCGCTGAGAATGGCCACGAGCGATGCGGATGCCGCCTACCGGCAGGTGAAGGACGCGGGCGTGACAACGCACAACGACGGGCCGATCACCATCGGCGACGGGTCTCCGATGTTCTTCTTCGACGACCCGTTCGGCAACGGGCTGGTTTACATCCAGGAGTAGTGACGGCACCGGCGCGCACGCAACGCTTGTGCCCATGCGAGAGACAGCGTGCGCCCGGCAAGCGTCCAGGCGTTATGGGCGTCAGCCACGGCGCGGAAACATTCGCTCGATCAGCCGCCGCAAGGGCGACTTGTATCCAGCTAGCCGGTCGGACCGGACTGCTTCGGCCGCGTGGGCGTGGGCGAAGTCCTGGGCGGCCGAGGCGGCCGAAACTGAGGTAAAGGACGTCGATAGGAAGAAGTCGTCGACGTGATGTTCACGCCTATCGTCTGACGCGATTGTCGGCCTCCTGCGCCGATCGCTACCGCCAAGGCTAAGTCAGTCTCTCTCCTGTCGGCCAGCGATGCCCAGCCCGACAATCTAGGCCACCGTCGAACATCGGACCAGCGGGAGCCGTGTCGACACCCAGACGGTCATCCTGGAAGGTCGTCCAGCGGCCTTCTGATCCGATCGTTATCCGGTCGGATCAGCTTGACCCGGTGCGGGTCAGGCTCTGCCACCAGCAGTGAGTCGCCATCGGCCACGATCGGGTCTTCGGAAAGTCCGAGCTTGAATACGCCTCCGTGCACGAGGCCGAGGACAAGGCCCGCGCGCTCGTCCCGGACGGCACTGAGCTGCTTGCCGACGGTCGCGGCGTCGACGGGAATCTCGGCCAGCCGGTCCGTTCTCGATCCGACGAGCTGAGCGAGCATGTCCGCAGCGTGCGGCGTTTCCAGGCTCTTGGCCAGTGTCGAGGCGATCAGCGCATGCGCCGAGACGACCTGGTGGACGCCCAGGTCGGTAAGCGCCTCCCGGACCGCCGGCGACGCGACCAGCGCGGCCAGCTCCAGGTCTGGTGCCAGCTTGCGCAGCAGTACCGCGCTGACCAGCACGTCGCCATCCGTCTGGCCGGTAATGAGGGCTTGCACGGCACCCTCGGGCCTGGCTGAGCGCAGCACCCGCTCGTCGGTAGGGTCGCCGCGTACCGCGTGTACTTCGGCCGGCAGCATTGCCGGGTCGGTGTCGGCCACCAGGACGACCGCGATGTCCGCCGCGGCGAGCTCGGCCAGGATGGTGGGCACGGCGTCGTTCATGCCGACCACAAGGCGGTACCGTCCCTCAGGGAAGTGGCTGCGCATGGCCAGGATCCTTCGTATTCCGGCCGCTGCGGCATCGCCGGTCGCCAGCGCGAACACAGATGCCAGCAGCGGAATAGCGGTCAGCATGACGAGGGAGGCGATGACGCGGCCGGCCCCGTTGTGGGGCGTGACATCGCCGTAGCCGACGGTGGTCGCCGTCGTGATCGCCCAGTAGAGCCCAGTGGTGAACGGCAGGCCTTGCGTAGCAGCGAACGCGCCGCCCCCGGCCAGGACGCACGCGGCGACAACGGCCAGGAGAATCGCGATGTGCTTGCGATGATGCGGCCCGAGGAGGCGGATCAGTATCGCGATCACGGCCCCATCGTTGCGCATCCAGGGGCGTAGGTGCAGGGATATTTAGTGCTTAAGCCGACGTGGCGGACATGAGTGCCGCCGTCGCCCCACGGCCGTGGAACCTGTCGCTGGCTGCAGCACCTCATTTTCAGCGGCGCGAACTTGCCGACCGGGTATCGCTAGCCGCTAACAGGAGCCACTCGTTCAGGGCGGCTTTACGGGCGATGGGCCCGCCAGAACCGCTGGATGTGCGTGCGGCTTGCCGCCGACCCATGTCTCCTGAGGTGCGCGGGCTGGCCGCGTTCCTGCTCGCGTAGGGCCCTGATCGGCGCCGGCCTTGCCGTTGACCAGCGGCCCAAGACGAGCGGCAGGCCTATGTGCCCAGCGATCCCCGAGTCCGGGGATTGTCCTGGAACAGCAGCTTTGCAATCGTTCTCGAGGCTAAGCGAACGGGATCGTCCGTAAGCCGAGCTACGAGGCAGCCGGCCACTGGTAGGTGCGTGCGTCAATTTGACGCTCTGCGTTATCAGCCGCTAGATGCGGGACGGTTTGTCATACCACCGCGCAACGGAAGGCCGATGGCTAACTTTTTCGCGCCCACCGACGGATACGTCGAACCGTCATTTGCAAGCCGCCAGTGGTCCGAGCTGACAGTCCAGTTCGATGGGGCTCGTCCGGACCAGACGACATCTATCCGTCGCAAGAGAGCACGGTGGCATCCGCGGCTGACGCACCGCTGGCTGCTGATAGGCATCCTTGTCCTGCAGGCTGGGCTATCCGTTCGGCTGCTGTGGGCGAACACTGCCTTCGGTGATGAGGCCCTGTACCTGTGGGCCGGTCACCTGGAGTGGTCGCACTGGCTGCACGGGACCGGATCGGGCACCCTCACGAATTTGCCTACCTGGTTCTCAGGCGCACCCGTGATTTATCCTCCGCTCGGAGCGGTTGCAGATAGCCTCGGCGGCCTGACTGCCGCACGATTGCTGTCGCTGGTGTTCATGCTCGGCGCAAGCCTTCTGCTCTATGACACAGCTAGGAGACTGCTCGACCCTCGCGCGGCCCTTCTAGGCGCGCTCGTATTCGTTACTCTCGCGCCCACGCAGTCGCTCGGCGTGTTTGCGACGTACGACCCAATGGCCATTTTCTTGCTCGCGCTTTCAACCTGGATGGGCGTCGTCGCGGCTTACAAACTTCGCTACGGCTTCGTTCCGCTCCTGCTGCTATCCGGGCTGGTGCTGGCGCTGGCCGATGCCACCAAGTACGCCACTCTGCTGTGGTCACCGTGCGTGATCCTCGTGATCGGTACTGCCGCGTGGCGTTCCGCTCGTCTGCGCACAGGAATCAAGGCAGCGCTTCTCGTGGCTGGCGCATGGATTGGCGCGCTGGCTATTGCAGCTGAGCTGGCCGGACCGTTGTACTGGCACGGCATTTTGTTCACCACGCTGCACCGTAGTTCGTCGACGGTCTCAGCCCCGGTCGTATTCCATTTGGCGATTTCATATATATGGCCAGCCCTCATCTTGGGCCTGCTGGCATTGATTGCTAGCCTCGGCCAGGAGTTGTCGCTTCGATGCCTGTGTACAGTCTGCCTTGGGGCTGCCCTGCTGGCACCGGCTAATCAGGCGCGCATTCATACGACGACTTCGCTCTACAAACACACAGATTTTGGCGCTTGGTTCGCCGCTCTATCTGCAGGCTACCTGCTGGCGCGTATTAGTCGTATCGACAGTCGCCCCTCGTGGCGGTTCACGATCGCAACTGTCGGCACGTGCGCCGTCCTATTCGGGTCGTCCTTCAACGGAGCATCTCATCTAAGTAGCTTCTGGCCTAACTCGTCCGGCATGATCGCCGCGCTGCGACCGGACGTAACTACGACAACTGGCCCGATCCTTATGGAAGAGTTTGATGTCGGCTACTACTACCTGCATGACCAGGTGTATCCAGGTCAGATCTCGAATATGTTTGGCTACCTGACGTGGGATGATGTCAAGCATGTTGAGCTAAGTGGAACTCGCGCACTTGATTACGCGATTTCCAAGAGATACTTCTCCGTGGTTGAGATCGACGGTCAGAACATTCCGCTCGTAATGGCCGACAGTGTTAACGCTGCGTTGCGCAAGAGTGCGGGTTACCGCCTCATTTACAGCCATCCTTTTCTGTATGACCGTCGCCCGGAGCGCATAGAGGTCTGGAAGCGAGTAAACGCATGAATGCGACCATGGGACCGCTGCTGTTCGTGGAGTTTTGTTGCGTAGCGGGCACGGGAGTCATCATTGGGCTCGCTCTGCTGGCCATCCGCTTCGGCTGGCGGCGCGGGAAGGGGATGAGGGATCAGTGAAGCACGAGTACGACATCCCTGATGTGGCGATACGGCACTCGAGGCTGTGGGTGCTAGTACTCGCAGTCTGGCTAATCCTTGCCGCAGAGGCTGCGCACCACGCTGACCTGCTGTACCGCGGTGCATACCGTGCCCTCATGATCATCTGGACCGTGACGTTCGCCTGGTCGCTCTGGCAGCTATTCCTGTCCTGGCGCGACAGACCACGGACCGTGACTGCCGAGCAGCAGCGAGCCCTGGACAAGTTGTGGGTGGCGGTGGTCATCCCTGCCTACAACGAAGATCCGGAGTTGCTGGACCGTGCGCTCTTCGCGTTGTTCCGCCAGACACGGTTGCCGCAGCAAGTCATTGTGGTCAACGACGGCTCGTCGCACGACTACCACGAGATTTGTGACTACTGGGCACGGCATCACACCTACCCGGTGGAGTTCATGTGGATCTCTCAGTTGAACAAGGGCAAGCGTCACGCCCAGGCCAACGCCTTCCAGCGCGCCCGCAGGGCCGACATCTTCGTCACCCTGGACTCCGACACGGCGCTAGAGCGCCATGCGATCGAGGAAGGCCTCAAGCCCTTCGCAGACGAGGCTGTTCAATCGGTCGCTGGCCTGGAGCTGGCATTTAACCAGAACAGGAACTGGCTAACCCGCCTCAACGGAGTGCGCCAGCTGGCCTGGCAGCTGAGCGCCTGCTCGGCACAGTCAGTTATGGGCAATGTGCTGGTCAACAGGGGCACCTACGCGCTGTACCGGGGTGATCTCGTTCGCGACCACCTAGCCGGCTACCTGGCTGAGGATTTCTTTGGCCACACTGTGCGGTTCGGGGATGACTCGCTGCTGACCACCTTCGCAATCGGCCGCGGCAAGGCAGTTCAGCAGGTCAGCGCCGTTCAGCTGACCATGTATCCGGAAAACGTAGATCACCACCTGCGACAGTGGACTCGGTGGATGCGGTCATCCACGGTCAGGACCTTCTGGCGCATCCGCTACCTGCCGTTGACGTCGTTTGGCTGGTGGACCACCGCCATCAACTTGTGGTTGTTCTTCTCCTCGATGTTCGCCTCGGTCATTGCCATCGCCATGTGGCCGGTCACTGGCTACTTCGTCGCGGATGCCATCTGCGCACCGGTTATCTGGCTGTACTTGGCGGCGATCCGGATCTTCCTCGTTAGACGCAGCGACGAAACACTGGCGGACGTGCTCGATTCGTTCATCGTGATCCCACTGGCCTTCGTCTGGCTCCTGGTCGTGCTCAAGCCGCTGCGGATCTGGGGCATGGCAACCTGCTGGCGCACCGGCTGGGGCACCCGGTCGCAGGTGGAGGTCGGCGTGTGAAGCGCCTGGCCCTGCTGGCCGGGGTTTGCGCAGCTCTGTGTGGCTGCTCGGCGGTGGTTAACTACCCGATCATCGCTAATAGTCCGAAGGCCGATCCAAGCCCCACCGGGGCCACGTGCGTGAACGTGCCGCAGAACGCAAGCCGCATTGGCTTCGGCGTAACTGGTGTCCAGGCTCTCACTGCCGTCGAGCAACTGACCGGAGTACGTGCCGCGTGGACGCTGGAGTACCCGGAGTTCGGCGATGCCTTCGACGCGGCGACAACTTGTCGCTACAGCCAGATCGGAGCCACTCCCATCCTCCAGATCGACCCGTACAAGACCAGTCTTGCCCTTGTCGCAGCTGGCGACTACGACGCATACCTGCGCACCTACGCGCTCACCATCAAAAGGTTCGCTGCTCCAGTGATCCTCTCATTCGGTCACGAGATGAACGGAGACTGGTACTCCTGGGGGTGGACTCACACCCCGGCTGCCACTTTTGTCGCTGCCTGGCGGCACATCGTTGGGATCTTTCAGACCGAGCACGTCACCAACGCGACCTGGATGTGGACAGTCAACATTGACCGACCCGGCTCGACGGTCGCCCAGCCCGTCTCAGCCTGGTGGCCGGGGAACCGGTACGTGCAGATGGTCGGCATTGATGGCTACTTCCGGTACGCGCCTGACACCTGGGATGCAGTGTTCAGCTACACCCTCAGCCAGGTGCGCCATATCACTGGCGATCCGGTGCTGGTATCGGAGACGGGCGTCGAGCAGGACCCGAACAGCTACGCCCAGACCACCCAACTGTTCCAGGGGATCGAGCAGAACCACCTCGTCGGCTTCGTGTGGCTGAACGAGAACGCCGATAAGAACTGGTTGTTGCAAGACGATCCGGCAGCTCTCGCAGGTTTCAAGCAGGCCGTGACCAACTACGAACGGTCCTGACTAGCGGCCGCCTGGTTTCAACGTTGGGTAGCGGGCCGACGTGGCCTGAGGGTCCCAACGTCCAAGGTTGCTGTGGCACGCCGGGGGCTGAGATCTTTCGCCAGGCTAACCGAGATAGTTCGTAAACCAAACTACAGAGGCAACCGTCTACCCAGTGGGCGACGTCAGTTTGACGTTATGAGTGACCAAAACCGCTGGACGCGGGCGCGGCCTGCGGCTTCAACCCCCACCGATGGCCCGATGCCTGACCTTTTCGCTCGTGCCGAACCAGCCTAGCCGCGGAACTTAGTTGCAGTGTGACAACCAGTTCTGGGCCCTGTGCGACTACCTACCAGGACCGCTGTCCGCAAGCCCACAACCCTCAATCACCCCACCCCGCAAGAAAGGGGACCACACAAGATGCGTCTCCACTCAACCCACCGCAGCCCGCGCCGGTTGTCCTTGCACCTCGGTCGCCGGGCCGCAGTGATCGGCGCCCTGTGCGCTGCGGTAGCCATCGCTGGCGCCAGCTATGGCGGACTCGCGCTCGCCAGCAACGCAGCCAGTACTCCACGGGCCGTCAACGGTCCGTACAGCGTCTGCACGAACGCTAATGCCGAGGCGTTCATTTACAACAACAATCCGACTTGTGCCGGGCACAACTTCAAGCTCAATGGCTTCTTCGTTGCCGGGCCGCAGGGACCGGCGGGCCCGGCAGGCCCAACTGGCCCGGCCGGCCCCGCTGGCCCGGCCGGCCCGAGCGGCGTTACTGCCGTGGATACCTTTGACCTGGGCGGTCTGACCTCGGCTAACTCAGGTGGGTCCTTCAGCACCGGCGCTCTGGAAGTCGGCACTGGGACGAGCGTGGCGGCGGGCACTTACGAGGTCTGCATGAATGCGAAGGCCACGCCGGAAGCTGCACCGCAGTCAGGCACCGACAACGGGATCTCCGCGCAGTTCTTCCTCTACGACCAGGCCAAGAACCCGTCCTTCACCGGGGACCTGCTCAACATCAGCACCCCACTGCAGCCTGATGGCACCAACCACGACAGCTACGCCAACGGCTGCACCCTGGCGACCGTCCCGTCCGGGGGTCAGACGTGGTATGTCTACGCCTTCGGCTACGACAGTGACAGCGGCGCGGGCAACTACGTCGTTGACGACGTCAGCCTGTCACTGGTCGCTATCACCCCGGCCGGCTAGTACGCCTGAACGCGACGCAAGAGGCCCCTGCTCACCGTGATAGGCGAGCAGGGGCCTTGTCATTTGGTGCAGCCGAACTGGCGGGCGTGCAGGTGCGGCGCGACCCCTTCAGCGCTAGACGCCTGGTGTGTACACGGTTACGTTCTGCCTATGCCTACGACGAAGCTCCTGGCGAAAGGCAACCCTGCCGACGTCGGGCCCGATCAGTCTCAGCTCGCGTTACTGGACCTGTCTTCGTACGCAGCCATCAGGCTGTCCGTGGGCAATTGGGAGCTCAGCCCGGCGTCCGTCATCATCAGCCTGTCGCACATTGACCAGCCGAATACGCCGAACGCCAACGCCATAGCGCTCCTGGACTCGTTCACGTTGGCACCCGGCGAATCGGTCAGCAATCTGTACCAGGTGCCGGGTGAGGTCGTGGCGCTGCTGGCGAATCCGAGCCCACCACAGTCGAGCGGAATCAACGTCTTCTTCACCGTCTACGGCCGGGCTGACTGACACAGCCATCGGTCGCAGTCTGGCCGTACAGCTGACAGCCAGGCTGGGTGAGAGCCACTGATAGCGACGTGCGCCTGCCACTCCAGGTCGGCCAGCTCGCTCGGCGCTGCCGACTGGCGGTTGAGGGCTAGACGCGGTGAGGTCCGGGTATGGCCGGGCTAGCTGGTGAAGCACGCGGCCGACTACGGAGGCGATGATGAGCCTGTTCACCGAAAAGGAAACGGAATACCTGCGCGGGCAGCGGCTCGGCCGGATGGCGACCGTCGGCAGCAATGGCGCGCCGCATATCGCTCCGGTCGGCTTCCGCCTCGATGCCGAGGCGGCGACCATCCAGATCGGCGGCCATGGTCTGAGTAAGTCGAAGAAGTGGCGTGACCTGCAGGCAAACCAGAAGATCGCCTTCGTCGTCGATGACCTGGCAAGCATGGACCCGTGGACGCCACGCGGCATCGAGATCCGCGGCACCGCGGCACTTCAGCACGAGGGCGGCGCGCAGGTGTTCGGCGACGGCTGGGACTCAGCGTGGTTCGCCGTGGTCCCGCAGCGGATCATCAGCTGGGGCCTTGAAGGGTCGGCCTTCACCGAAGCTGGGCGCAGCGCCCGCTCCGTGACAACCGCATAGTCACGCTTGTCAGAGGCTATGCCTGCGAGATCCGCACCATGTTGCCTGACGGGTCACGGAAAGCGCAGTCCCGCGGTCCCCATGGCTGCTTGATGGGCTCCTGCAGCACCTCGGCACCGTGTGCCCGGACTCGCTCGAACGTCGTGTCGAGATCAGAGACGCGGAAGATCGTCATCGGCAGGACGCCCTTGATGAGCAGTTCCTGCATGGCGTCCCCGTCGGCCTGGGAGCGCCCGGCGTGCGGTTCCGAGAGCACGATCCCGAGACCCGGCTGATCCGGGCTGGCAACCGTGACCCAGCGGAACCCGCCCGAGGCGACGTCGTTCTGCACCTCAAGGCCGAGAGCGTCGCGGTAGAAGGCGAGCGCCTCATCTACATCGTTGACAGTGACGTGGCAGTACTGGAGTTCGATGGTCATGCGGTCCACGCTATTGGGTGGTTTCGCCGGGCCGCTTCTCCGTTCCTGCTCGATGATTTCCTCGTCGGCCGGGTGCGCACCTTCGCTATACAGGCGGGCATGGCAGCCACGGCGTCGTGCTCCCGGCTTCGATACTCGGTGGGTGTTTCTCCGACGATCTCGGTAAAGCGCGAGCTGAACGAGCCCAGCGAGGTACAGCCGACCGCCATGCAGGCATCGGTGACGCTCATGCCGCCGCGGAGCAACGCCATAGCGCGCTCGATCCGGCGGGTCATGAGGTAGCTATACGGCGTTTCACCGTAGGCGGCCCGGAACTGGCGCGAGAAGTGCCCCGGCGACATGAAGGCCTGCTGAGCCATGGTCGGGACATCGAGCGGACGCGCGTACTCCCGGTCGATCAGGTCCCGCGCCCGGCGTAGGTAAGCCAGGTTGGCGAGCTCTTGCGGGGTCATACAGCGACGGTATCATCTCGTAGGGGAGGCCGCTGACCTGCAAAAACACGCTCTAGTCGGTGTCCTTCGGATGTGCGGGCGAGGCGTAAACGATCCAGACGCTGTGGTTCTCGTCGTCCGGGAGGTACCAGATTCGGCCGCTTGAACCGATCTTGATCTGCCACTGCTCAAGCGAACGGCCGGACCAGTCTCTGGTCGAGAGACCGCCGCGCAGTCGGTAATGAGTGGCATCCTCTCGCGGCCGCGGACTCGACCGCATCAGCTCGAAGGCCTCGCGCGCGCTGCTCGCCGCCTGCGAGCACAGGTCCTGCCAGCCCTTGGCAGCCTCGGTTGTGCCAAAGCGCAGATCCCACTCGCCACCTGTCGGTGGCGGAGCTACGCGATCAAGGCGCTTCGGGCTCATCGTCAAGGGTCCGGGACTGCGCCGTAGTCGGTGCTGTCAAGCTCGGCCGTGGCCACGTTTCGCAAATCGCGGTCGGAATAGATCTCGGCCGTGGACTGCCAGGCGGAGATCACAGGCATAAGTGCTGCGATGTTCCCTAGGTCAGCACAAGCATGGATGGTGTCAGTCAGTTCAACGAGGAACGCTCGGACGTCCTCCGTAGGCAGGAATCGGACCCAGGGGAAGACGGACGGCAGAGCCAGCTGTACAGCCCGTGCGCCCTCGTCGTTCTGGATCAGGTGAAAGAACAGGCTGCCAGCGACGCGGAACGCATCGTCCTTCGCCTCGGCGCGCTCGGCAGACTCCAAGATCAGGTCATTTCCGTCCCTGCGCTCGAGCTTGAGTCGGCGCCCACTGCTGCGCTCCAGCCGTGCGACAGTCTCTCTCGGCTGTTGGACCAGCGTGGAGAACGGAACTTCGATGATCGCAGTCATAACCCCAGGTTACCTGGTGCTTTGAATTAGTTCTAATAACTACTTTGATGTAATTTACATCTCATGCTAGTCCTGCATGCTGTCAACAGCGACCTGACGACCTCAGCGCTGCGGTACATCGGCGAAGTTCGGATCGTCGTGGTATGCGAGGGCAGGGCTGCCTTGCCGCTGGCAAACCGGCAAACGGGGTCAGCGAGCTCTGGTCAGCCCAGGTGGCCGAGGTGACGACCTCCCTGGTTCAGTAGCACTAAGCAGCGGGCGTGACTGCCCGCGACTCCGGACTCCGCCAGGGGGCAAAGCATCGCCGTGGAGCAGATCAGCCAGCGCCTCGTGAACTGGGCATCGATCCTCGACCCAGCGACTCGCGAGCAAGCCGAGCGGACCGCGTCGATGCCCTTCATCGCTCCTCACCTGGCGCTCATGCCCGACGCGCATCTCGGCAAGGGTGCGACGGTTGGCTCTGTCATCCCGACGGTCGGCGCGATCATCCCGGCGGCGGTCGGCGTCGACATCGGGTGCGGCATGCACGCTGTGCGCATGGCGCTGACCGCAGCCGACGTGCGCCGCCGGGGCGGCCTCAGCAAGCTGCGCGCGCTGATCGAACACCGGATCCCGCTATCGGCAGGGCACCACAACAAGCAGGTGCGCAGCGACGAGACCCGGGAGCGGATCACTGAGCTTGAGAACACCGACGGCGCCGACAGCGCCGACAGCATCGCGCCCAACTGGCGCCTGCAGCTCGGATCGCTCGGTTCCGGTAACCACTTCGTCGAGGTCAGCGTCGACGAGCAGGACCGGGTCTGGCTTTTCCTGCACAGCGGCTCGCGGGGCGTCGGCAACAAGCTGGCCACCCGGCACATCAGGATCGCCCAGCAGCAGTGCGCGAACCGGAAGATCACCCTGCCCGATCGCGATCTCGCCTACCTGGTCGAAGGCGAGCCGGAGTTCGACGCCTACATCAGGGACCTGCGGTGGGCACAGCACTTCGCGCTGCTGAACCGGCGGGAGATGATGCACCGCGTCGTGGAGTCCGTGCACGACTGGTACGGCGAGCCGGTCGCAGAACTCGACGCCGTTCAGTGCCACCACAACTACACCGCACGGGAGCAGCACTATGGCCAGCATGTCTGGCTCTCCCGCAAGGGCGCCATCGACGCACACGAGGGCGTCCCTGGTCTCATACCCGGCTCGATGGGCACGCGCTCGTACGTCGTAGTTGGCAAGGGCAACAAGCAAGCGCTGCACTCATCCCCGCACGGCGCCGGCCGGGAGTATTCGCGGTCGGCGGCTCGCAAGCGATTCACCCGCGCCGACCTCGAAGCGGCCATGCACGGCATCGAGTGGCGCCGCACCGACGCGTTTCTCGACGAGATCCCGGCCGCGTACAAGCCGATTGACCAGGTGATGCACGACGCCGCGGACCTGGTAGAGGTCCGCCACGTGCTCCGGCAGATCGTCAACGTGAAGGGCGACTGACGTGCCTGAGCACAAAGTCGGCCAAGGTAGCTAGGGTGTGGATGGTGCACGCCAGGAGGGGCGTATCGGATGAACCAGCAGGAACGGCGGCAGTTCGTTTACGACCACCGCACGTGCGTCTTCGGCTACGCGCGCAAGGACCACGGTCCCGCCATGACGATCGTTTACTACGTGATGAACGGGGACGAGGAACTGCTGATCTCCACCATGGCCGCCCGCGGCAAGCCCAAGGCGGTCGAGCGCGATGGCCGGGTCAGCCTCTGCATCCTGGACGAACAGTGGCCGCCAACCTACCTGCAGGTTTACGGCAACGGAGTAGTCGACCGCGACCCCGAGCTCGCGGCGGAGGTGCTAGAGAGGGTCATCGGGCTCATGGCGGGTGCGGATGTGCCAGAAAGCCGCCGCGAGCAGATCGCCGAGATGGCCCGCGAGGAGCAGCGTGTCGTCATTCGGGTCCGGCCTTACGCCACCTTCGAGACCCCGCCCCGGCACGTCTACCAGATGTCCGACATCGACACCCTGACCCACTTCACCAGCACGTCAATGCCCTGGTGACGGCCCCGGGCAGCGACGTCGTCGGCGCGGTTGCGGCGAGGCTGCGCGCTGCCGGATGCGTGTTCGCCGAGGACGAGGCGCGCCTGCTCATAGCGGCAGCGACATCGCAGGGCGAGCTAGCTGCGATGGTGGACCGCCGGGCTTCGGGCCTGCCGCTTGAGCACGTCGTTGGCTGGGCTGTGTTCTGCGGGCTGCGGGTCGCCGTCACGCCCGGCGTGTTCGTCCCGCGCCGCCGCAGCGAGCTGCTCGTCCGCCAGGCGATCGGTGCGGCCCGTGACCCCCGGCCGGATCTCGAACGCGATCACGACCGGCCCGCGCGGCCGGTGATCGTAGATCTGTGCTGCGGCTCGGGCGCGGTCGGCCTCGCCGTGGCCGTCGCCCTCGGCGCGGCCGACCTGCACGCGGCGGATATCGATCCGGTCGCGGTAGCGTGCGCGCGCGAGAACGTTGCCCGCGTGGGCGGCCACGTCTACCAGGGCGACCTCTACGCCGCGCTGCCACCGACGCTGCGCGGCCGGGTCGACGTGCTGGCCGTGAACGCGCCGTACGTGCCGACCGCCGAGATCGGACTGATGCCGCCTGAAGCGAGGCTGTACGAGCCTGCCATCGCGCTCGACGGCGGAGCTGACGGCGTGGCCATCCATCGCCGCGTCGCCGCCGGGGCCGCAGCGTGGCTGGCCCCCGCCGGTCGGCTGCTGATCGAGACCAGCGAGCGGCAGGCCGCGCTGACGGCAGCGGCGATGACCGACGGCGGCCTAGCGGCGACGGTGCGCGCCGATGACGACCTGGCAGCGACGGTCGTCGTGGGTTCCCTCCGCACGCCCTGACCGCTCGACCGTCGGGCGGGTCGGACGGACAGCGGCAAGACAGTGTCACGACAGGAGCTGCCGGACGGCCCAGCGTCCGCGGGCGGACGGGTAGTCAGCGACTCGACAGCGCGAGCTTGAGGCCGAAACCGATCAGTACGGTGCCGGTGATCCTGTCCATGACCTTGCGCGCTCGGTCGCTGTCAAGGAACCGGCGCGCGAGGTGGACCGCGCTGATGAGCGCCGTGAACCAGATGATGCCCTCGGCGTCATGGATCGCCGCGAGACCGAGCCCCATGAGCAGGTGCGGGGCGTGCGCGGGAATGAACTGCGGCAGTATCGCCACGTAGAAAACGCCGATCTTGGGGTTGAGCAGGTTCGTTGTAGTACCGCGGAGCCAGGAGCGAAAGGCGCCCTCGGCGGGACGGGGCACGGCCGCTTCGCCGCCTGCCGCGCTATGCCCGGCAAGGTCGGCCGGTGTCGTCTCGCGATGTCGCCGGCTGCGCCACAGCATGGTGGTGCCGAGCCAGACCAGGTACACCGCCCCCGCGACACGGACTGCGTCGTAAGCCAGCCGAGATGCGACCAGCAGCGCCGAGACTCCGACCGCTGCGGCCGCTCCCCAGATCAGGACGCCGGTCATGATGCCGAACGCGACGGCGAACCCCCGGCGGCGACCCTGAGTCACCGTGGTACGGACGACCAGCGCGGTATCAATGCCCGGGATGATCGTCAGCAACCCGGCTACCACGGCAAACGAGGCCGCATCGGAGAGGTCGCTCACGCTGCATTGTCGCACGCAGGCGCGGCCGGGCTGGGCACCCTAAATCAGGCCTCAGCGGCTACCCGTAGCTCGGCGAACGCCGTCGCCAGCCGGGGCGCGCTCCAGTGCGCGTTCAGGCCGCTCGGATTGGGCAGCACCCACAGTCGCGTGTCACCGTGGCGCATGTCCTGCGGGCCGACGACGGCGTCAGGCCGTCCGTACGCGGCCCGGTAGGCGGTCACGCCGAGCACAGCGAGCCAGCGGACCCGCAGCCGCGCGGCGAGCTCAACCAGTGCCGCACCGCCGGACCTGAGCTCAGCAGCAGCCAGCTCCTCGGCTCGCGCGGTCGCTCGCGCCACAACGTTGGTGATGCCAAGACCGGAGTCGAGCAGCAGCCGCTGCTCTTCAGGGCGCAGCTGCCGCGCCGTGAAGCCGGACTGATGCAGGGCCGGCCAGAACCTGTTGCCAGGTCGGGCGAAGTGACAACCGGTCGCGGCCGAGTACAGGCTCGGGTTAATCCCCGCGAACAGAACTCGCAGGTCCGGCGCGACGAGATCGGGAATCGTGCGGTCGCGCGCGGCCAGCAGATCCGCGGCCGTGGGGCGGCGCGGCACCCGCGCCGGACCGGCCTGCCCGTCCGGCTCAGCGTCCACGCCCGAACCAGATTGACCGTCCGGCTCAGCCTGCCCGTCCGGACCCTCCGCGACCCTCGCTACCACGCGCACCAGCGTACGGGCGTGGCCTGACCGACAATGGGCAAGTGATCACCGTCGACGACGCCGCGTTCGAGCAGATGGTGGCCACGGCGATGGACTCGCTGCCCGCTGAATTCGCCACGCTGATCAAGAACGTGGCCGTCCTCGTCGAGCATGGCCCCGGTCCGCGCGGCCTGCTCGGCCTCTATGAAGGCATCCCGCTGACCAGCCGGACCACCAACTATGCCGGCGTCCTGCCGGATCGGATCACGATCTACCAGCGGGCGATCTGCGCCTTGTGCGACACCGAGGGAGAGGTGGTCGAGCAGGTGCGCCGGACGGTGATCCACGAGGTGGGTCACTACTTCGGCATCTCCGACGAGCGGCTCCGTGAGCTGGGCTGGTAACGCGCGCGCCACTGGCCTGAGTTTGCGCGGCACTCTCGCGCACAGGGCACGCTAGACCAGCAGGATGGCGCCGAGCAGCAGGCCGGCGACCGTGCCAGTCAGCCAGAACCCGTGCCAGAACCGGTGCGGGATTTTCGTCATCCGGCGCAGCGCGTCGCCGTCCCCTGATGTCATGCCGCGTATTTCCATGATCCGGCGCAGCCCGGACACCAGCAGGAACCAGGCGATGACGTACGCGGTCGCGACCTGCAGACCGACGGCGGCGAACCCTGCCACGAGGAACAGCAGCAGCACCGACACGGTGACGGTCACGATGCCGAAGCTTCGGCGCAGCATGACCAGGACCGAAAGCAGGCCGCCCAGCGCGACCCACAGCACGGCGACGATGTGTCCGTACCTGATCAGGGCGGCGGCTCCGATGCCGAACACGCTGGGCCCGAGGTAGCCGACGAGCGAGGTGAAGAAACCGCCGAGCGCTCCGGTGCCGCGGACCGCCGTCGCGCCTTCGGCCGTGCGCAGCAGCCGGATACCGGCGACAGTGCCGCCGATGGCCGAGCCGAAGGTGGCGTGCGCGCCCTCGTGCGCGATGACGGTGAGGTGGTGGGTAATGACCCACAGTCCAGGCAGCACAGCGCCGACCGCGACGATCCCGAGCAGCACGACGACAGCTCCGGACAGGTGCGACTGGACCTGGCCGATGCGGTCCAGTGAGGCCACCAGTGACGAAACCGTCATCGCGCTGCTCCGCTTTCGGGGGACGGATCGGCCCGAGTGCTTACTACTAGGATGCGCTCCAACGAGGGCCTTCCGGAATAAACACCAGAACCATCAGGGAACGGGCTCGCTTGACGCCCCGCCGATCGCCGGGCCGAAGCCGCGCGACACGCCGTCTAGCTGCACGGTCAGTGTCGGCGGGGCTGGCTACATTCAGGATTCATGACCGATCCTGCCGCCGTTCTCGAGGCGCTCAACGACGATCAGCGGCGGGCGGCGACCTACACCGGCGGTCCGCTGCTGATCCTTGCCGGGGCCGGCACCGGCAAGACCGGCACGCTGGTCGCTCGCGCGGCGTGGCTGCGCGGTCAGGGCGTGCAGCCGAGCAGGATCCTGCTGCTCACGTTCACCCGGCGGGCAGCCGACGACATGCTCGCGCGGGCGCAGCCAGCAGACGGGAACGCGGCTGACCGCATCGTCGGCGGTACGTTCCACGCCATCGCGCACCGCGTCATCCGGGCGTACTCGGAGGCATTCGCGCTCCCGGCCGAGTTCAGTGTGCTTGACCCGGCCGACTCGGCCGACGTCATGGACACGCTGCGGGACTCGCACGGGCTCGTCGGCACTGACTCTGGTCGGCGGACGCCACGCGCCGCGACGTGCGCGGAGATCTACTCGCGGTGCGTCAGCACCAGCACCGCGCTTGCAGACGTGCTGCGGGCCGGCTACCCGTGGTGCGTGCCATTCGCGGGCCAGCTCGCGGCCCTGTTCACGGACTTCATCGGGTACAAGCGCCGGCACGGCCTGGTCGACTTCGACGACCTGCTGCTGCTCTGGCGCGCGGCGCTGGCCGACCCCGCTGCAGGCCCGGCGCTGCGGGGGCTGTTCGACGCCGTATTGGTTGACGAGTACCAGGATGTGAACGCGGTACAGGCAGACATCGTCCGGCTGCTGCGGCCGGACGGCGCGGGGCTGACGTGCGTGGGCGACGACGCGCAAGCCATCTACGCGTTTCGCGGCGCCGATCCCGCGCACCTGCGCGCGCTGTCGGGAACCTACGCCGATCTCACGGTGATCCGGCTATCGCGTAACTACCGCTCGAGGCACGCGGTGCTGCGCCTCGCCAACGTCATCCGCCCGCAGTACGACGGGCTGGAGCTGGCCCTCACCGCCGAGCGCGGTCACGGGCAGCGACCGCTGCTGGTGCGCTGCCACGACGAGGCGACTCAGGCGCGGGAGATCTGCGCGCGGGTCCTCGCCGAGCACGAGGCTGGCACGCGGCTCTGTGAGCAGGCTGTCCTGGTCAGGTCGGCGAACCACAGCGACCTGCTCGAGCTCGAGCTGGCCGGGCGCGGGATCCCCTCCGTCAAATACGGCGGTCTGCGGTTCACCGAAGCGGCCCACGTCAAGGACTTCCTGGCGGCCGCCAGGATCGTCGCGAACCCGGCCGACGACCTGGCCTGGTTCCGGGTGCTGCGGCTGCACGAGGGCATCGGGCCCGTCCTCGCCCGCCGGGTCATCGACACGCTGCAGATCGCCGGGCCGCAGCCGTTCGCGCGGTGGCCAGCGGCTGAGCAAGAGCTACCGAGTCGCCTCGCGACGACCGTCGGAGCCACAGTCAGGCAGCTCGCGCTGGCGGCGGATCTGCCGAGCACGGCGGAGCGAGCCGCCGCCATTCTCGCCGCCCTGCACGAGCCGATGGGGGCGCGGTACGCCGACGCCGCGATCCGGCGGGCCGATCTCGAGCGGCTGGCCGACGCGGCGGCAGGCAGCCCGTCGCTGCACGACGCGCTCGTCCAGCTGGCGCTGGACCCGCCGGTGTCCGCATCCGACCTGGCGGGGCGGCCCCGGCTCGACGACGATTACCTGGTCATCTCCACGGTCCACTCGGCCAAGGGGCTGGAGTGGCCGGTCGTGCACCTGCCGCAGCTCGTTGACGGCGCAGTGCCGAGCGATATGGCGCTGACGACCGCGGCCGGGCTGGAAGAGGAGCAGCGGCTGTTCTACGTGGCGGTGACCAGAGCGCGCGACCGGCTGTTCCTTTACGCGCCGCTGCGGATGCACCATCACCGCCGGGGCGCTGACGACCGGCATAGTTACGCACAGCTGACCCGGTTCCTGGATGCGGCGGCGCTCGCTCACTGCGAGCTGATTCAGGCCGCGCCGCCCCGGCCTGTGCTGGTGCCGGCGGCGCCGCTCGCGGCGAGCGTGGACCGGGACCTGGCGTCGCTGTGGGGAACAGGCTAGGACGGCTCAGCCGATGCCGGAGGGCGGCCGGCGGGGTAGCGCCGGGCGGCATCGGTGAGCTTGGCGTTCGCCGCCGCGGCGAGGTCCACGTCCAGCACATCGGCCAGCCGCACGAGGTAGAGCAGGACGTCCGAGATCTCCTCGGCAGCACGGGTGTGCAGGGGGTCGGACCTGCCGAGTTTGGCCGCATCTGCGGCGGGCAGCCACTGGAAGAGCTCAGCCAGTTCGCCAACCTCACCCACGAGGGCGAGCAAGACCGATTTGGGATCGTGGAAGCCGCCCCAGTCCCGCTCGGCGGTGAACTGGCGCATCCGATTCCGCAGCGCCTCGAGATCGGAGCCGGTCGTGCCGGAGCCAGACGGTTCGAGCTGAGACATGCCCGTCAGCATGACACGGGCGTCAGCCCGCGGCTAACTAGCCGGCCGACAAGTGCGAGAAGATCGGGTAGAAGTGGACTGCCATTAGCTGAGAACTAGTTGGAGGATAGCTGCATGGGCCTTCCTCGACGTATCTCCTACCTACTCGGCAGCTGCGCCGTCGTTGCACTGGCAGTCACTGTCACGGCCTGTGGCGGCAGCAGCCCGAGTAGCTCAAATACGTCCAAGCCGCCCGCCACGTCGCCCAGCGCGTCCGGGAGCGGCAACGCCGTTAGCGAGATCACCACTAACTGGGAAGCCTTCTTCAGCGCGAAGACGCCGACTAGTCAGCGGGTAGGCCTGCTGGAGGACGGCTCACAGTTTCAGTCGATTATCCAGGCTCAAGCGGGGGGAGGTCTCGCCTCGCAGGCATCCGCCAAGGTCACAAATGTCACGGTTAATTCCGCGACCCAGGCCACCGTCAAGTACGACATCCTGATTAACGGAACGCCGGCCCTGAAGAACCAGACCGGCACGGCGGTCAATCAGGGCGGCACCTGGAAGGTAGGCGTGACAAGCTTCTGCGGTCTGCTGACCCTGGAGAACTCCGGCAAGACGAGCGGCCTCCCGGCCGCCTGCCAAACGAGCTAGGAGCCACGTGGTTAGCCGGATTGGCCTGCCCGAAGGCGAGGCGGCCACCATCAGGTACGGCGGTCGCTCGCTCGCCCTGGCTGTGCTCTGCGTTGTCCTGTTCCTGACATTCCTGGACAACACCATCGTCAGTGTCGCCCTGGGCAACGTGCAGACACAACTGCATGCTGGGGTGGCCGGGCTGCAGTGGGTGGTAGGCGCGTACGCGCTGACCTTTGCCGCAGCGATGCTCGGGTTCGGCATGGTCGGGGACGAATTCGGGCGGAAGCGGGTCATGATCATCGGGATCGTGATCTTCTTGCTCGGCTCGGTGCTGTCGGGTCTCGCGCCCAACATCGGCGTGCTCATAGCCGGACGGGCTGTGATGGGATTCGGCGCCGCGGCGAGCGAGCCAGGCACGCTGTCGATGCTCCGCCACGTCTACACCAATGAGCGCGAGCGTGGCTGGGCCGTCGGCGTGTGGACAGCTGTCTCCGGCGTCGCGCTTGCCCTAGGCCCGGTGATCGGCGGCGCCCTCGTCGGTATCTGGGACTGGCGCTCGATTTTCTGGTTCAACGTGCTGGTAGGCCTGCTGGCGCTGGTGCTGTGCGCGGTCGTGCTGCGGGAGAACTCCGATCCGGACGCGCACCGAGTCGACATCGGCGGCAGTGTGTTTGGCGCCGCGGCGATCGCCGCACTGGCATTCGCCGTGATCGAGGGTGAGAGCGCGGGCTTCGCTTCGGTGCAGACCATCGTCCTGCTCTGCGTCTGCGTTCTCGGCGTCATCGGGTTCTTCTGGTGGGAGTCCCGCATCGAGCACCCGCTGCTCGACCTGAAGTTCCTCCGGGTGCCCGGTTTCCTGACCGCGAACGTCGTCGCCTTCTGCGCCTACTTCGCGACCTTCGCTGTCTTCTTCTTCACCGCGCTGTTCCTGGATGAGGTGGCCGGATACAGCGGCTATCGCATCGCGGGGATCTTCCTGCCGATGACCGTGCTCATGGTCGTCGCTTCGGTGCTGGCCGGACGCTGGATCACCGCCGTCGGGCTCGGCTGGTCGATTCTGGTCGGCTCGGTGCTGTTCGCCGCAGGCCTGGTGCTCACCGCGCTCTCGATCAGCCCCAAGCCGGCCTACCTGCCGCTCGCGGCTGCCCTGGCACTCGCCGGCATCGGCGTGGGCAGCACGGTCGTGCCGGCCACCTCCTCGGCCCTGTCAGCGGTGCCGCCCGAGCGGTCGGGTATGGCCGCGTCGGCCACGAACACGAGCCGTGAGATCGGCGCCGTCACTGGAGTCGCGGTACTCGGCGCTCTGGTCGCGGCGCGGCTCAGCGCTGACATCGCCGCCCGCATGCAGGCGCTCGGGATCAGCAAGGCGCTGCAGTCGTATGTCATCTCCGAGGTCGAGAGCGGGGCCACGCCACCTGCCGGGAGCAAGGCGTATGCGGCCTACGGCTCGCTGGGGGCGAAGGTCATCTCCGCCGCTTACCACGCGTTTGAGTCAGGGCTGCACGTTTCTCTGTACCTCGGTGCCGCGCTCGTGCTGGCCGCCGGGATCTTCAGCTTCGCCCTGCTCGGGCGGCGCAGGACTGCCGAGAGCAGGGCTTCAGCTAGCCCGCCTGCGTAACCGGACACTCCGGCTGCGGCATTGTTGGTCTCGTGGCTGCTTCGATGAGTGTCGTGGCCGGGTGCGTGACTCGCTACGCAGCCCGGTTGAACGCCGCAGCGGGATCCCGCCATCGGGTTGCGTCTCCGCTCGGCGCGTGGCTGCTGCTGGCGTTGGCCGGCCCGCTAAGCGACGGTGCGAACCGCGAGAAGCTGACCGAGGTGCTGGGCTGCGATGTTGACTCCGCCGCCCGGGCGGCTGCCGAACTGCTGGCCGATCCGCACCCGCTGGTCGGCGCCGCAGCAGCGGTGTGGACCGCGAGGTCGTTCGCCGCTACGTCCGATTTCCGCACCTGGCAGGCCAGCCTGCCTCCCGCGGTCAGCAGCGGAGAGCTGCCGAGCCAGCCGGCTGTGGACTCCTGGGCGCGGGACAACACGTTTGGCCTCATCGCCCGCTTCCCGCTCGATGTCCGCGACGCGCTTGTTGTACTCGCGACAGCCCTAGCGACGAAGGTCTCCTGGCAGCTGCCGTTTGAGCTTGCCCCGGCCAGCGCCCTCGGCGACGCCAGCCCCTGGGCAGGTCGGCTGGATCGTGTGCTTCGGACGCCCACCGGGCCCGGCACGAAGGGCCACGTGCAGTTCATCGCGACCACGCCAGGCGTAGGCGACGTGATCGTGCACGCAGCAGCCGCAGTCGGTGGCTTGCTCGTCGTGTCGGTCGGCGCCCGCCCCGATGTGCCGGCCGGCGCCGTGCTCGGCGTCGCTCATGACATCGGGCACCGGCTCGCCGTCGGAGCCCAGGTCCAGCGGCGGGACCTGAGTAGTCTGCCGCTCGCGGACGGACCGCTGTGGCGGCTGCGCGCGGTCAGGGCGACAGCCGACGAATGCACGGCCGTGCTGCCCGCCTGGTCAGCCTCGTCAAAGACTGAGCTGACCGACCCAGCGCTTGGCTTCGACGCCGCGGTGCGCGGTCTCGTTCCTGGCGCCCAGCCGTGGGATGCTCAGCAATCGGCCGTGGCTCGCTACTCGCGCACCGGCTTCGAGGCGGCCGCGGTTACCGCGACGGTGGTCGCCACGGCGGCCCGGATCCCGGCCCAGCACCGTGCGGCGGAGCTGCGGTTCGGCCACCCGTTTGCGGCTGTCGCGTTCGCCGCCGACCCGGCGGTCGGGGGCCAGCGGCCGGCCAGCCACGTGAGCCCATGGCATGGGCTGCCTGTCTTCTCAGCCTGGGTCTCCGAGCCCGATGAGCCGGACGACGCCGATGACGACGAGCCGGGTCCGTCGGGCAGACCGCTGTGAGTACCGCTTATACGGCAGGCTCGTGGACCGGTTTCGGGACGGCTACCGCGAGCGCCGCCGCCACACTGGCCGGCCTGCTGTTCGTCGCGGTGTCGATCAACCTCAAGAAGATCCTCAAGATAACCAGCCTGCCAAGCCGCGCGGCGCAGACCCTGATCCTGTTCGCCACACCCCTGATCAGCGCACTGCTGGTGATCGTGCCCGGCCAGGCCAGGGTCGCGCTAGGCGCGGAACTACTCGCGAGCGGCCTGGTCATCGGCGGCGCCCAGGTGCGGCTCGACCTCGCCGCGGCACGAATACGAGGGCCCGAGGACACGGTCTGGCGGCGGATGATCGGCCGGGTGTTTCCCGCGATGGTGAGCTGCGGCTGCCTGGCGCTGGCCGGAGCGACGCTGATCGCGGCGGCGGGTGGCGGCCTGTACTGGCTGGTCCCCAGCGTGCTCGCGGCGCTGATCTTCGGTCTGATCAACGTGTGGGTGCTGCTGGTAGAAATCAAGCGCTAAGTTGCCTCAATCACGTGGTAGGTACGGGAGGCAGCCATCAGCACTCAGCCTGCAGGCAGCAGCACCACCGAAGTTCAGCGACACTTTGCTGCGACGCTCCGGTCGTTCGGAGTGCCGAACGCGGCCGTGCGCCAGTTCGACTTCTGGGATACCAGCTACGAGTGGCGGCGGCTGTTCAGCGAGCTGTTCGGCACGTTTCTGCTCGTCACGGTCGGAGTCGGCGGCAGCATCGTCAACGCCCGCTTCGGCGGGGACGTCGTGCCGGGACCGGTACGGGCCGTCGGCCCGGGCCTCATGGTCATGGCGATCATCCTGTTCATGGGCGCTGTGTCGGGCGCGCACCTGAACCCAGTCGTAAGCGTGGCGTTCGCGCTGCGGGGCAACTTTCCGTGGCGCCGGGTCGGCGGGTACATCGTCGTCCAGTTCGCCGGCGCCGTGCTCGCGACGCTGCTGCTGATCGGACTCCTCGGCAAACAGGGCACCGCAGGTCTCACCCTGCCAGGACCGGGTATCGCGACGGCTACGGCGCTCGCCTGGGAGGCCCTGCTGACGACGGGGCTGGTCAGTGTGATCCTCGGCACTGCCTCCGGCGCCCAGGCGCTCGGGCCGATCGCCGCCCTCGGGGTCTCCAGCTACATCATCCTGGCAGGGCTGTTCGGCGGACCGGTGAGCGGCGCGTCGATGAACCCAGCCCGTTCCCTTGGTCCGGCCCTGGTGCTTGGTAACTGGACGTCCTGGTGGGCCTACCTCGTCGGTCCCCTGATCGGCGCGCTGATCGCGGTCGGCTTCGCGTTCGTGCTGCGCGGTGCCGGAGGCGGAACGGCCGGTTCGCGCGCGGCGCAGGGCACGCTCGGCACGTTGTGGCGGCCCGGCCGGATCGGCCAGCCGGAATCCACCCCCGACAAGCCGGAACCGGACAACCCGGCTGGCGGCGGCAGGCCGTCCTCACCTGGCTAGCGTTCGGCCCGCGGCGCAGCCGACGCACGTGATGGCGGTTGGCCGGGCCGCGAGCCGGTCCGCCGGGATCGTCGTACCGCAGCGCACGCAGCGTCCGTAGCTGCCCTCGTCGACGCGCAGCAGCGCGGCGTCGATCTGGCCGAGGTGCTCGTGGGCCTGGCTCAGCAGGGCGGCGACGTGCTGCCGCTCGAAGGCGATCGTGGCGCCCTCGGGATCGTGCTCGTCGTCACCGTTGGCTGCCTCGGTCGCGGCCACGATGTCGGCGAAATCGCGCTGCAACGCGGCGATTCGCGCCTGGGCGCCCTGCCGCTCCGCCTGCAGCGAGGCGCGAACATCGGGTTGGCCGGTCACCGTTCCTGCCTACCACGACCGATGACCACGGCGGTCGGCCCGATGTGCGCCCCGGAGGCCGATACGGCAGGCTGGAGCCATGACACCAGACTCCCTCACCCTCATGGTCGTGCACGCGCACCCCGACGACGAGGCGTCGAGCACCGGCGGAGTGCTCGCCCTCTACTCCGACCAGGGGGTGCGGACCGTGGTCGTGACCTGCACGAACGGGGAGTTCGGCGACGCGCCCGGCCAGATCAAGCCCGGCGAGGATGGCCACGACGAGCAGGCCGTCGCCGGGCTTAGGCTCACTGAGCTGCAGCGATCCGTGCAGATCCTTGGCGTGAGCGACCTTGAGCTGCTGGGATACCACGACTCAGGGATGCCGGACTGGGAGTACAAGAACCGGCCGGACGCCTTCTGCAACGTGCCGCTGGATGACGTCGCTGGTCGTATCGGCGTGCTGATCAAGACGTACCAGCCGCAGGTGATCATCTCCTACGACGACCAGGGCATGTACCAGCATCCGGATCACGTGCATGCCGCCCGCGCTGCAGCCGCCGCGGCGGCCCAGACGGAGATCGCGGCCAAGTACTACCAGATCGCCATGCGCGGCAGTTCCTGGCGCAAGGTCTGGGAGGCGCTACGGGACATGGGCGCCGACGTTCCGGATCCGCGTGAGTTCACCCCCGAGCAACTCCGCCAGGCCGCCGAGGCGGAGGCGCGGATAACCACGACGGTCGACATCAGGTCGGTGCTGCCGCGCAAGCGGGAGGCGCTGCTCGCGCACGCCAGCCAGATCGAGGATTCGTGGTTCAGCAAGCTGCCGCCCGAGATCGCCGAGTCCGCTTTCGGCTCCGAGAGCTTCGTCCGGGTCACCGACTCCAGCGGAGCGTCTCTCCCCGAGACGGACCTGTTCGCCGGGCTTCGGTAGTTCGCCGGGCTTCGGTCGGCAGCGCGGCGGCGCGCATCAGCCGCTTTCGGGTCCGCGAGCCGCGTCTGGCGCGCGCTTGATGGTGCCGAGGCCGCTCGCCATCGCCCGGCGCCACGGCGGGACGCCTTCGATCTCCGTCTCCAGCGAGAAGGACAGGAACGTCCGGATGAGCACGATCAGGCCCAGCACTAGGACGTTGTCCAGCGTGGGCGCGACCACGACCGTCCGGATCAGGTCAGCGGCCACCAGGACCTCGAGGCCGAGCAGCAGGCTGCCACCGAACGCCTGCCGCAGTACCTGATAGGCGCGGCCCGCGCTGCCGGTGCGGCGCCAGCCCGCGATCGCCGCCACGATGGACCAGATCACGCCGGCCACCAGGACGGCCGCGCCCAGGGCCTCGAACGCCTGGGCGACGTGGCTCATCAGCGTCGTGAACGTGCTGCCCGCCTCGGTGTCCGCGACGGCCGCGAGCGGTGTCATGTCGGGTCGGTGTCCAGCGGCATGACCGCGGTTGTACCCGCTCGCGCCCTGGCCTAGCGGGTGTGCGGCGGCGGGGATGATCTGGGACACTACGGGTCATGGAAGGCAAGCTGGTCCTCTTGGACGGATCGACGGCACCCGCCAGCGTCGCGGCGGTCGAGCGGGCGCTGGCCGACAAGGCACTACTGTGGCTCGATCTTGAACGGGCCGACGATGATGGCATCGCGATGTTGCGCGATGTCTTTCAGTTTCATCCGCTCGTGATCGATGACGTCACCGAGTTTGGGCAGCGGCCGCGGGTCGAAGACTTCGGCGACATGGTCTACCTGGTGAACTACGGGCTGGCGGCGGATGGCAAGTCATTCTCCGAGGTGCACTTCTTCGTCGCTGCGGACTACCTGATGACGGTGCGGAAGGATGGCTGCCCGTCTATCAGCCAGCTGCGTGACAAGCTGGACCAGCCAGGTAACCGGCTGCCGACGGGTAATCGGCCGACCCGGCTGATCCTTCTTCACCACCTCGTCGACGGGCTGGTCGACAGCTACTTCCCGCCATTGTCGGAGCTGGACGATCGCATCGATGAGCTCCAGGAGCAGATCTTCGTCAAGCCGACCAACGAGCAGCTTGCCCAGCTGTTTGACATGCAACGGTGGCTGGTCAACGCTCGCAAGCTGGTGGCGCCGCAGCGCGACATGCTGGCGTCGCTGGTCTCGGGCATGGTCGAGCTGCCAGGGACGACAGCGGCGAGTGATCCGTACCTGCGTGATCTCTACGATCACCTGATCAGAATCAGCGACATGATCGACACCTATCGTGACCTGCTCAGCAACGGCATGTCCGCCTATCTGTCGACCGTCTCTAACAACCTCAACGAGGTGATGAAGCAGCTTGCCATCATCGCCACGATCTTCCTGCCGCTCTCCTTCCTGACCGGCTTCTTCGGCCAGAACTTCGCCTGGCTGGTGGGTGAGCTCGGCGGCTTCCCGACGTTCCTCGCCGTCGGCATCGGCACGGAGGTGGTCGCGGTGGCGGCCCTGTACTGGCTGTTCCGCCGCCGGGGCTGGATCGGCGGCGCCACTTAGCCGGTCTCGATCCGGCCGGGGAGGCTCTACGCTGACCCGTATGGCGACAGCGACGACCGCGCGGCCGCGCGCCCGCAAGTGGCAGCACGAGACCCGGCTCGGGCTCGTGCGGCGGGCTAGGCAGATGAACCGGATCCTGGCCGACACCTACCCGGACGCGCACACCGAGCTGAACTTCTCGACCCCATTTCAGCTGCTGATCGCCACGGTGCTGTCGGCGCAGACGACCGATAAGAGAGTGAATCTGACCACGCCCGCGCTGTTCGCCAAGTACCCGACACCCGAGGACGTCGCCGCCGCGAATCCCGACGAGCTGGAAGAGCTGCTGAAGCCCACCGGCTTCTACCGGAACAAGACGAAGGCGATCATCGGCCTGTCCGCCGCGATCGTGGAAAAGTACGGCGGTAAGGTCCCAGGCAAGCTCAAGGATCTCGATGCGCTGCCCGGCGTCGGCCGCAAGACGGCCAACGTGGTGCTCGGCAACGCGTTCGGCGTACCCGGCATCACCGTGGACACGCACTTTCAGCGGCTCTCGCGCCGGTTCGGCTGGACCTCGCAGACTGACCCGGACAAGATCGAGCAAGAGGTCGGTGCGCTGTTTCCCAGATCAGACTGGACGCTGCTGTCGCACCACCTCATCTGGCACGGGCGGCGGATCTGTCATGCGCAGCGGCCCGCCTGTGGCGCCTGTCCGCTCGCGGCGCTCTGCCCTTCGTACGGCATCGGTCCGGTGGACGAGGTGGCGGCGCGCAAGCTCGTCAAGCCGGGTCCGTTCTCGTGAGCTGCCTGGACGGCCGGCCGAGCGCCGGGGGGCCGTCCGGCCAAGCGCCCGGCGAGGTGCCCGGCTG
>JASHOE010000068.1 GCA_030041275.1 Streptosporangiaceae bacterium | reverse complement strand
TCCGGGTAGCTGGCCGCGACCGCGTCGAGCATCGCGGACACGGTGCGGGACTGCCAGGGGCTGTGCCGGTCCTCCAGCGCGGCGCGGCGGATGGGCAGCTCGTCAAGGAATGACCCCATGGATGGCACCTCCGAACCGCGGCAGATACGAACGGAATACCAGACCGGTTGCCCGTCCCGCCAGGTTTGAGCGGCGGGTTGCTGACAATCAACACCTCTGGGGGCGCGGCCGGCACGGGCCGCGACGCGCCCGCCGGAGGCCTCAGGAACTCCGCTCGCGCGAACTCCGGTCGGTCCATGGCGGGCGAAGCCGATGTGCCGTTTGAGGGGGTTTGACCAGTGACGAAGGAACAGGTCCCGGCTACGACGAGCGATGCCGGGATCCCGGTCGAGAGCGACGAGCATTCGCTGACCGTCGGCCCGGATGGCCCGATCCTGCTCCAGGACCACTACCTGATCGAGCAGATGGCCAACTTCAACCGGGAACGAATCCCGGAGCGGCAACCGCACGCCAAGGGCGGCGGCGCGTTCGGCCACTTCGAGGTGACCAGGGACGTCAGCCAGTACACCAAGGCGGCGGTGTTCCAGCCGGGTACCAAGACCACCACGCTGATCCGGTTCTCGACGGTGGCGGGGGAGCGGGGCAGCCCGGACACCTGGCGTGACCCGCGCGGATTCGCCCTGAAGTTTTACACCAGCCAGGGCAATTACGACATGGTCGGAAACAACACGCCGGTCTTCTTTGTCCGCGACCCGCTGAAGTTCCAGCACTTCATCCGGTCGCAGAAGCGGCGGGCCGACAACAACCTGCGCGACAACGACATGCAGTGGGACTTCTGGACGCTGTCGCCGGAGTCCGCCCACCAGGTGACCTGGCTCATGGGTGACCGCGGCATCCCGAAGACATGGCGGAATATGAATGGGTACGGCTCCCATACCTACCTGTGGATCAACGCCAAGAGCCAGAAGTTCTGGGTGAAGTACCACTTCAAGACCGATCAGGGCATCGACTTCCTGACTCAGGCCGAGGCCGACGCACTGGCGGCGTCGGATGCGGACTACCACCAGCGGGACCTGTACGAGTCGATCCGCCGGGGTGAGTATCCGAGCTGGACGCTCCAGATGCAGATCATGCCGTTCGACGACGCCAAGACGTACCGGTTCAACCCGTTCGACCTGACCAAGGTGTGGCCGCACGGCGACTACCCGCCGGTCGAGGTTGGCCGGCTCACCCTGGACCGCAACGTCTCGGACTACCACACCGAGATGGAGCAGGCCGCGTTCGAGCCCAACAACCTGGTGCCGGGCATCGCGCTCAGCCCGGACAAGATGCTGCTTGCCCGCGGCTTTTCTTACTCCGACGCGCACCGCGCCCGGCTCGGCGTGAACTACAAGCAGATCCCGGTCAATGCTCCGGTCGTCCCGGTGCACAGCTACAGCAAAGACGGGGTCATGCGGGTCCGTAACGTGTCCGATCCGGTCTACGCGCCGAACTCCAAGGGCGGACCCAAGGCCGACACGGAGGCCAACCAGCCCAACTACTGGTACTCCGACGGCGACCTTGTGCGGTCGGCGTACACGCTGCACGCCGAGGACGACGACTTCGGTCAGCCGGGCACCCTGGTCCGCGAGGTGCTGGACGACGCGGCGCGCGACCGCCTGGTGAGCAACGTCAGCGGTCACCTGCTGAAGAGTGTGTCTGAGCCGGTGCTGCTGCGCGCCTTCGAGTACTGGCGGAACGTGGACAAGCACCTGGGCGACAAGATCGAAGCAGCCGTCCGGGCTGGGCAGCCGGCCAAGCCGGCCGCGCGGTTATAGCCAGCCGGAGCGCGCTACCAGCGGCCGCGGTGCTCGGGTACCAGCAAGACCAGTGGTAGCGAGCAGAGGATGATGGCGGCGAACACCAGGAAGACGTGCGCCTGAGCGATGCCAGGATCGGCGCTGCGAGCCACGATCGCCGCCGTGATCGATACCGCGCTGATAGCGCCAGCCTGCCGGAACATGCCGCGCAGCCCCGCGACGGCGGCCGCCTGTTCGGGGGCAAGCTGCAGCGTCGCGTTGTTAGCCGCCGGCGTCGCCACTCCCATGCCGATGCCGCACACCCCGGTGGCGATCGCCAGCCAGGCGTAGGGCGAGAGGCCATGCGGAGTCGATGCGGTGCCGACGAGGCCGACAGCGCAGAGCACGAATCCGGCGGCGATGGGCAACCGGTAGCCGGTCCGGCGGAGCATCCAGACAGCCGCCGCGGCCACCGCGATCATGCCGACCGCACGGGCGGTCAGCAGCGTGCCCGCGGGCAGGGCCCCGAGCCGAAATCTGTTCTCCGCGTAGAGCGGCACCAGCGGCCCGAAGCCGAGCACCGCGCTTCCGTACAGGAAGTTCAGCAGGTTCATGACACCGAAGCCCCGGCCAGTCAGAAATCGCAGCGAGACGAATGGTGACTGCGCCCTGGCCGAGTGCCGGACGAACGCCGTGGCGGCGACAACCGCGACGCACTCGGGCAGCAGAAAAAAGACGCTGAGCGGGTCGCTCCGGGCGCCGCCGAGGTAGCCGATGCCCAGCATGGCCGACAGCAGCGTGATGCCCAGCAGCAGCACGCCGCGGATGTCGAGATGGGGGTCCCGGCGCTGCGGTATGTGCGGGATGACCACGGCGCCGAGGACGAGCAAGAGCAGCCCGACGGGAATGTTGACCAGGAAGATGCCGCGCCAGGACCAGTAAGACACGAACAGGCCGCCGAGCACCGGGCCGACGATGCCGCCGATCGGGAAGATGCTCGAGAACAGGCCGAGCGCGCGGTCCCGGCCCGTGCCGAACCGGTCGGCGATGATCCCCGTGGCTGACGGCATGAAGGCGCCGCCGCCGAGCGCCTGAACTGCCCTCAGCGCGATCAGCAGATAAATGTTGTCAGCCAGGCCGCAGCACAAAGACGTGGCCGTGAACAGGACGACAGCGCCAAGGAAGATCCTCTTGCGGCCGTACTGGTCGCCGAGCTTCCCGGCCAGCGGCATGACGAGCACCTGGCCGAGGGCGTAGACGGTGATGGTCCAGGCGCTCCAGTTGACCTGGGCGTGCAACTCGCGCTGGATGGCAGGAAGCGCGGTCGCCACGATGGTCTGGTCGACCGAAGCCATGAAGAGTGCGATGGACACCGTGGCGAAAAGCAGCAGTCGCCCGCGAGCCGGATCGCTGGCGATCGGATCACGGGCGGCGTCGACCTGCGCTACCTGTTCGGCCACCGGCTGTTAACACTACACTGCTTGCCGGCAGGCAACTAGTTGCGGAAAAATGGCACGACCTGTGGTCGCGCCCCTGACAGCAGCGCTGCTTACAGGCAGGCAAATAGTCCGGAACGGTAGGCTCTCGACATGGATGACGAAGGGGTGATTCGCCTCCGCGCGGTCATCAGCAAGCTGGCCCGCGAGCTCAACGCCTCGTCGACCGGCGAGGGCCTCACCCCGTCGCAGGCGTCCGCGCTGAGTCTCATCGTGGCGCGCGGCCCGCTGGGCCTCACCGAGCTTGGCGAGCGCGAGCGGATCAACCCGACCATGCTGTCCAGGGTCATCGGCCGCCTGGTCGATATGAAGCTGATCACGCGGACGCCCGACCCGGCTGATCTGCGGAGTGTGTCGGTGTTGAGCACCGCTGCAGGTCGGCGCGTCGACAAGAAGGTCAAGGCAAGGCGCGCCGCTGCGGTCTCGGACTGTCTGGCGGAGCTTCCCGCCGCGCAGGTAGCAGCGCTGACCGAGGCGTTGCCGGCGCTGGAGGGCCTGGCCGAGACCATGCGGGAGCACGGCGGGGGATCTCGGGGGGCCGGTCCGCAGGGCGAGCAGACCGGGGGGTCTCGGGCGGCCATCACACAGGACCAGCACAGCGAAGTGTCGCCAGGGGTCAGCTCGTGACGCTGACCTTCCGGCGGGCCAGTGCTTCTGACGTGGCGGCAATCGTGGCCCTGGTCGAATCCGCCTACCGCGGCGAGGTGAGCCGGGCCGGCTGGACAACCGAGGCCGACCTGCTGGACGGCCAGCGGACCGATGCCGCGGCCGTGGCGCACATTCTGACCACACCAGACAGCACTGTGCTGCTGGCCGAGACCGACGGCAACCTCATTGCCTGCTGCCAGCTGGAGCGACGACTGCCGTCGGAAGCCTACTTCGGCATGTTCTCGGTGCGGCCGGGTGAGCAGGGCAGCGGGCTGGGCAGGCAGGTGCTGGCCGAGGCTGAGCGACTGGCCCGCGATGAGTGGGCCGCAACGACCATGGTCATGACCGTGCTCGCGCAGCGCACCGAGCTGATCGCGTGGTATGAGCGCCGCGGGTACCGCCGGACGGGGGAGCAGCGGCCGTTCCCGTACGGGGACGAGCGGTATGGCATTCCGCGGCGGCCAGACCTCGTTTTCGACGTGCTAGCGAAGCCGCTCGCGCCGGAAATCTGACCGGTGCGCTGCCGTGGCCGGCGAGTTATGCTGACCCCGAGCCCCGGCCACATAGCGTCGGGGCTCACCAGATCGGCGCCGAGTCGAAGACAGTAGTGCTGCCGTCCTGAGCTGCGCGGCGCACTCAGCGCCTGGCCTAGGCGTTGCAGCCGCGGGCACCATCGCCATCGGTGGTTAGTGGCCGTCACCCGGACCTTGCTGAGCCTGCCTGATCATCGCCCGCAGCCGGTCCTGATCAGGCACTGACAAGTCGGAGCGGATGAGCTCCATACCGCTGCCCTGCATGGCTTTCGCGACCTCGTCGATGACCGCGTCTGCGCTGAGCAGCACGACTGCCGAGGTTCCTGGCATGAGGTCGGTCTTGACAGTCTCGATCATGGAGTCGTCGATCGTCTCACGCCGAACTTTGCGCATGAGCGCGGAGACCATGCCGCCCTCTTCGGTCACGTGGTCGTACACGGTGGGCTGGCCGGCATACTCAGGCCAGCGGATGACGGTCATGTCCTGCACGTTGATGAGATCCTGCTCATCCAGCGCCTTCAGCTTGAGAACTGCACCGTCGGCACCTTCGGTCCCGGCAAACCGCCACGCCGTTGTTGGCATCAGGACGCTCCCTTCCGCCGGCTAACCGGGCTCTGTGCCGCCCTTTGACGCTCCAGGAGTGCGCAGGAGACCACCGGTGAGGCGGTTTGCCGACATGCCGGACTAGCTCAACCCCTTGTGTGGCAGGTTCCCCCTGATCTGGTGTGTGCGCACCACCCTCGGTGGGTGATGTCCGCCAGGCATGCACTCCCGAGCCGGCTGGTCAGCCGCCGCAACCCCCGACGCTCCATGGTCGCAACGCGGAGGCGGAAGTGCCGCCCGGCTGTCACCGTGGCCTGTGGCCGAGTAGATCTGCGCGACGGCCGGGCGGCACGTTCCTCCTAGCTAGCTATCCCAATGCGTTGTTGTGCTCGAGTTCCAGGTACGTGCGGGCGGCCCAGGACACGGGGTCGCGGGCGAAGTCGCGCTGGAGGGCGCGGTTGTTGATGGCGTTGTCCAGCGCTGCCATGATCATCGAATCGTCCAGGTCGAGGATCCGGTGGCCCACTGACCCGGTGGTGGGGTTCACCGCGTCGAAGAAGCCGTCGGCGCCGTACAGGCCCGGGTAGAGGCTGCGCAGCTTCTGGATGTTGGCGTAGGCCTGCTGCGGAGCTGCATCCAGTGCGATGAACGACGCGTACGGGGTGACAACATCCTCGGTGGAGCACGCCCCGCACTGGTCGAGGAGCAGGTTGGGTGAGCTCGCGGTCGGGTCAGTGCCGAAGTAGGGCAGCGACGCGACTTTCCCCGGCAGCCCCACTCCTTCTACGCCGTAGGTGTTGTAGTTGCCGCTGTCATCGGCCGTGCTAGACGCCGACAGACCCCAGACCGGGTAGCCCAGGTAGTGAGTGGCGTACTGGATCTGTAGCTGGACCGTTCGCTGGTCGGCCAGCCCGAAGCTGTGCGTGCCCCAGCTCGTCTCCGGCACGATCAGGTTCGGCATCAGCGCCTCGAACATGCCGCCCGCCCAAGTGGGGATGTACTTGATGCCGTCGTAGTTGAAGGCCGCTTCCCAGACCTGGAACTGCTGGCCCGTTTGCGGGTCGGTGTAGGTCTGCCACGAGCCGGTCATCCGTGACTCCCCGCCTATCCAGGAGAAGTCCGGATCGGTCGCCGCGCAGCCAGGAGCGGGAGACGGCGGCGGCAGTATCCGCCAGCTCTTCCACCACACGTTCCCCGGTATCTGATGGTCGGTGCCGTTAGGCGCAGATCCAGGCTGAGCTGGCAGGCCCATGCCTATGTAGGCCAGGATCCTCGGGTCGCTGTAGAAGGCGCCGTTCGTGCCCGTAGGCTGCTGCGCCTGCGGCACCCCGACGTAGTAGCCGAAGAACTGCTGCCCTGTCGCCTGGTCGCCCGGGGTCGCGGGGTTCACGTTGCAGGCCGTCTCCGGTCCGTTGTCGTAGAACAGCCCGAGGTTCATCGGCTTGAGGAGTTTGTTCGCGAGGCCGGCCAGCTGCGGGAAGGCCTCGCGGACGATGATCAGGCTGCTGGCCCACCAAGCGTTGCCCTCGCCGGGGACGAAAACACAGTTAGTAGACGTCGATGGCGTGACGTCCGGCGCGCAGTCTGCCTGGCCAGGATTGGTCAGAACCTTGCCATTGCTGGTGTCGTACCACGCGTAGAGGAGCCCGTTGAAGTTCGCCAGGTGCGACACCGCGGTGAGTACCGACCGGATCCGGTTAGCGGCCTGCCCGTCGCTAATCAGGCGCAGGTCCCGCGCTGACGTGACGGCCCACAGATACATGGCGAAATCCTCAGGGTTGGCGTACCGGCCAACGCTCGTGGCAGTGGCCGATCCGCCGGCGAACGTGATGTTGTCCATCGGCAGGCCGGTCGCCGCGTCTATGTCGAGACTGTAGAAATTCCAGGTCTGCCGCGCGATCGACAACAGGTTCGCGCGCTGGGCAGTCGTGAGGCCGGTGTAGTTCGCGACCCCGTCACTGCCGGGTAATGCGGCCTGCGCCGGGACGGTACAGGCCAGGATGGTGGCAATCGCAGCCGCCCCCGCGGCGGCTGGCAAAGCAAGCCGCCATCTGTGCCTCAGGCTGAGCATGGGTACTCCTATCTGATGACGTGGTTGCCAGGGCGGACGAACGGATTCGGCACCGCCTCGAGCAGCTGGATCGTGTACGAGTCCTGCGGCTGTCGCAGGACCTGGCGGGTTGGACCGCGCTCCACGACACGGCCGTGATGCAGCACAAGCACCTCGTCGGTGATGGCGCGTGCGCTGAGCAGATCGTGGGTGATGTAGAGCAGGCTCAGCCCGCGGTCCCGCCGCAGGTCGGCGAGCAGGCTGAGCACGCCGGCCCGGAGCGAGACGTCGAGCATCGATACCGGCTCGTCCGCGACGAGCAGGCCAGGGTCGCACGCGAGCGCGCGAGCGATGACCACGCGCTGGCGCTGGCCACCAGAGAGCTGATGCGGCAGCTTGGGGGCGAACTGCCTGGCCGGGCTGAGGCCCACGGTCTCCAGCAGGTCGCGCACGCGGTCCCTGGCCTGCGACGCCGTCAGGCCGAGGTAGTTCTCGCCCGGCCGCATCAGCGTGTACTCGACGGTGTGCAACGGGTTGAGCGCTCCGTACGGATCCTGGAAGACCATCTGGACCTGGCGGTGCAGCCTGCGCTGCCCGCCAGCCCGCAGTCGGCTGACGGTGACGCCGCCGAACGTGATCGACCCCGACGTGGGGCGTTCCGAGCCGGTGATGAGCCTGGCCAGCGTGCTCTTGCCGCTGCCGCTGGCGCCAACCAGGCTGACTGCCGCCCCAGACGCGATCGTGAACGACACGTCGTCCACAGCAAGCACGCGAGTGCGGTCGCGGCCCCGATAGGACTTCGACACGTCGGTCACGGTCAGGGCCGGAACGGTGCTGGTGTCGGCGGCCTGGCCATCCGGCTGAGGCCTCCCGGTCATCGGCACCTCGGGGCTCACGTCAGCCGACATGGCTGGCCTCCGTGGCCCTGGCGCGGACGAAGCAGGCGGCGCGGCCGGCGCCGAGCGGCGTGAGCGGCGGGTCCTGCTCGCGGCAGGCATCCTCAGCGAGCACGCAGCGCGGCGCGAAGGAGCAGGCGTGCTGGCTGAGGTCCGCCGAGCCGCTGCGCGGCCCCGACTGCGAGAGGTCGGGCGGGGTTCCAGGGATGCCGCGCAGCTGGATCACGTCAGCGCGCGGATCGGCGTAGCAGCCAATCAGCGCCTCGGTGTACGGGTGGTGCGCCCCCTCCAGCAGTGCCACCGCGGGCTGGTCCTCGACGATCCGGCCCGCGTACATGACCATGACTCGGTCCGTGGCCGACAACACCGCGCCTAGGTCGTGGCTGATGAGGATCGCGGTGAAGCCGCGGTCGCGCTGCAGGCCCTTGATCGTCTGCAGCACCGCCCGCTGGACGATCACGTCCAGTGCCGTGGTCGGCTCGTCGAACACGATCAGCCGCGGCTCGAGCGCCAGGGCGAGCGCGATCGCGACCCGCTGGCGCATCCCGCCAGACAGCTCGTGCGGGTAACGGCGCAGCACCCCCGCGTCGAGACCGACGGCCTCGAGCAGCGCGGCGGCGCGGCGGGCAACGCCCCCGGCGGAGACGTCGTCGCCTTGCTTGCCGTGCGCCTTCATGACGTCGCCGAACTGGTGCTGTACGGTCCGCACCGGATTGAGGGCATTCATGCCGCTCTGCAGGACCAGGGCGAAGCCGCCTCGCCGCTGAAGGCGGAGCTGCTCACCGTCCAGGCCGCTGATGTCGGTGCCGTCAAAGCTGATGATGCCGCTCTCGATCCTGGCCGGCGGGCGGAGCATCCGGGTGAGGGCGTATCCGAGCGTGCTCTTGCCGCAGCCAGATTCCCCCACGATGCCGACAAACTCGCCCTCCTCCAGCGAGATGTCGGTGTCGCGCACCGCCCATACCCGCGCGCCGCGGGCCGGTGCGTAGACCACGTTGACGCCACGCGCGGCGAGTAGCGGCATCACTTCTCCCGCAGCCGTGGGTTGGACAGCGCGTCCACGCCGAAATTGATCAGCGTGAGCGACACCATTAGCAGGACGATTGCGAGGCCGGGCGCGAACACCATCAGCCACTGGCCGGTGAGCAGCGCGTTCTGCTGCTGCGCGGCGTACAGGATGGTGCCCCAGCTGACCGTGGTGGGATTGCCCAGCCCGAGGAATTCCAGGCTCGCCTCGGCGAGCACGGCCGCCGTCGCGGCGGCGAAGAAGCTGGCCGCGACCAGCGACGTCATATTGGGCAGGATCTCCCGGAAGGCGACGCGCAGCGTGCGCTCACCCGAGAACGCGGCCGAGGTCACGAATTCGCGGGTACGCAACGTCGCCGTCTGGCTGCGGATCACCCTGGCGCCGGTCGCCCAGCTGGTGAACGCCACGACCAGCACGATTGTCCAGATCGACCGGCCCTGCAGGTAAGCGGCGAGGATGATCATCAGCGGCAGGGCCGGGATGACAAGCGCGAGGTTGGTGACAAAACCGATCACCTCGTCGACGACCCCGGTCCGGTAGCCCGCCAGCAGGCCGAGAGTCACCGCGATGAGCGTCGCGAGCGCGCCAGCCCCGAGGCCCACCAGCAGCGACACCCGGGCGCCGTAGATCAGCTGAGAGAACACGTCCTGGCCGCTGCCGGTCGTCCCGAGCCAATTGACCGCCGTCGGGCCGCTGTACGGGGTGAAAGACGTCGCTGTCGGCGAGTGCGGAGCGAGCCACGGCGCGAACACCGCCACGACGACAACCAGGCCGAGGATGATCAGCCCGGCCCTGGCCTTGCCGTTGCTCCACAGCGTCGAGACGGCGCGCGCGACGAAACGCACCGGTCCTGGCAGGGCGCGCGCGGCCCGGCCGGGACCGGCCACGGTAGTACCGGACGCGTCCGGCGGCGGCACCGCGGAGATGATCGTCATCGGTGGCTCCGGTTCCGGGTGCTCAGCGACGCACCCGCGGGTCGAGGCGGACATAGAGCAGGTCCACGACGAAGATCGCGACCAGCATGCTGAGCGTGATCACGAGGAACAGCGCCTGCATCAGCGGGTAGTCGTGGTTGATCACCGCCGTGAACAGCAGGCCGCCGATGCCGGGGTAGCTGAACACGCCCTCGACAAGGACCGCACCGCCAACGACGGCACCGAGCGACAGCCCGAACGCGGTGACGTTGGGCAGCAAGGCATTCCGCGCCGCGTACAGCAGCGCGATCGTGCGACCGCGCAGGCCGTTCGCCTCGGCGAAGGTTACGTAGTCCTCACCGAGGGTGTTGATCATGTTGTTGCGCATGCCGAATACCCATCCCGACAGCGTGGTGACCACCAGCGTTGCGGCCGGCAGCACGCTGTGCTCTAGCGCGTCCCCCAGGAACGACAGGCTCAGGTTCGGCGAGGCTCCCGGGCTGTAGCCGCCCTTGATGGGGAACCAGCCGAGCTTGAACGAGAGGAAGTACAGCAGCAGCAGGCCAAGCCAGAACGGCGGGAACGCGCCGAAGAAGGTCGCCCCGACGGTGATCGAGCTGTCCGCGGGCTGGCCGCGCCGCCAGCCCGCATACACGCCGAGCAGCGTTCCGATCACAAAGGCGAGGATCGTGGTCACGCCGACCAGCACCAGCGTCCACGGGAGGGCGCGGCCGATCGTCCCGGCCACGGTCTCGGTCGGGAACGAGTACGACGTGCCGAACCGCAGCAGCACGATGTTCCGCAGGTAGTCGCCGTATTGACTCACCAGGCCCGCGTGCGGCACGCCGAGCTGGATCTCGATGGCATTGCGCTCGGCGTTGGTGATGGGCACGCCGGCCGCCGCGAGCTTTCCGAGCGCCGCGTCGACCGGCGAGCCTGGCATCAGCCTGGGCAGCACGAAGTTCAGCGTGATCGCGGCCCACAAGGTGAGGACGAAAAGTCCCGCCTTCCGCAGCACGTACCTCATCCCAGGCTCTCCTCGCGGTCCGTTACGCCTTGCGCAAGTGCGTCACGACTGTGAGGAGCGCGTTGTTGTAGTTCGTCGGCAGGGTGTACGGGTCGCTGGCCGACGGCCAGCCGATGAAGTGCTTCGTCGAGAACAGGCCCCAGCTGCCGCCGTAGTACAGCAGCACGATCGGGACCGTGGTGTACATCGTCTCCTCGAGCTTGTTGGTGGCCGCCTGTTCTGCGGTCGGGCTGGTCGCCGAAGCCAGCGTCGCCAGGGCCTGGTCGACCGCTGTGCTCTTGAACCGCTCGAAGTTGTTGGCCGTGGGCGTATTGATGGGAGCCGCATAGCTGCTGTTCAGCGCGTCGTTGAAGTCGGTGTACGGGCTGCCGGTGCCGCCGAAGCCGCCGATGGCGGCGTCGAACGTCCCGGCCTGGATCTCCGACGAGTACTGCGCGTACTGCGGCAGGTCGAGGCTCACGCTGATCCCGACCGCGGACAGCTCGTTCTTGACCTCCGTGGCGGCAGCGACCCAGTCGGTGAAGCTGTTCGGCATCACGATGGTGAGGCTGGCCTGGGTACCGCTGGAGCTGACGAGCTTGCCGCCGTGCATGCTGTAGCCCGCCTTGGCGAACGAGGCCAGCGCGGCCGAGGTGTTCTGTGTGATCAGCCCCTGGTCGGGCAGGCTGGGGTCCAGCCACTTCTGCAGGTTCGGCAGGATCAGCCCGGACAGGCTCGCCTGTGCCATGTATCCGTTGACAGCCTTCTGGGCGATCGCGGTGCGGTCCAGGGCTTCCGAGATGCCCTGGCGGAAGTCGGTGTTGTCATTGGGCGACTTCGTCAGGTTCAGGTACAGGCCGATGGTGCCGCCCGGCGGGAACCAGTACAGGTTGTGCTTCGGGTCACGGTCGATGTAGGTCTTCTTGACGTCCGGCAGATAGGTGTACGACCAGTCGAACTGGCCGCTGCTCACCGCGAGCTGGTTGGTGGCCTGGTTGGTCGCCTGGGCTGGGAAAACCACCTTCGACGGCGCGATGCTCGCGGCGTCCCAGTACAGCGGGTTCTTCACCAGCGTGTACTGGGTCGGGGCGAACGAGCTCAGTACGAACGGCCCCGTTCCCACCGGATGGGTGTTCGTGAACTTGGTCGGATTCCCGATCTTTGACCAGATGTGCTCGGGCACGATGGGGGTCTGCGCGATCGTGGCGGCGAACGGCACGTTGGGTGCCTTGAACGTGAAAGTGACGTCGTTGCCAGCGGCAGAGACGCTGGACAGTTGTGACCACACGCCGTTGCCGTCCAGCGCCGGGTACTTCTTCAGCAGGTTGAAGGTGAACACGACGTCGGCGGGCGTGAACGGCTTGCCGTCGCTCCACTTGACACCCTTGCGGATCGTGTAGACGAGCGTCGTCGGGTTGGTGAACGAGAAGCCGGTCGCCAGGAACTGCGTGTAACTGCCGTCCACTGGGCTCGGGATCTCCAGCGGGGCGTAGATGAGGTAGGTCCCGTGCAACTCGGTCGCGGACGTGAACGGGTTGAAGTTCTCGACCAGGCTCGGGCTGCCCGTGTCGCCCTGAATGGTCAGCGTGCCTCCTGCGGTGCTCCCCGTGGAGGTTCCGCCGCAGGCGCTCACGCCGGCGACGAGCGCGGTGGCCACCGCCGCGCATACGAAAGCGGATCTGAGATGCGGGGGGTGTCTCATGGGCTCTCCTCGTGTGTGCCGGGCGGTCAGGGCCCGGCGGCCAATCGAATCCGGGCAATGCCCGGCATGGGCAGGTGAATGTCAAAGCGCGCGGTGTCCCCGAAGACGGGCGGCAACCGCTCTTCGTGCAGGTGGTCGGCAGCCCGCAGCCGCGCCCAGAGTTCCTCGTCTGGCCAGTCGACATCGGCGGGGCAGTGCGCGGCCACGTTGGAGTGCTGCTCGTCCACCCGCGCTAGCGTCGGGTGATAGGTGGCGGCTGGCAGGCCGGTCACGCTGAGGTGCACGCGGCGGTCAAGCCGGGGGTCGCCGGCCAGCAGCGCGGCGTTGATGGTGCCGTTCCAGATCAGCACGTCTACGGTTCCGTCGTCGTGCCGCGTGGCCCAGGCATGGACGAGGGTGTCGGCCCCGTCGCCGGTGATATCGGCGCGCAGTACCGCATCACCCTGGTGTGCCGCCAGGTGGCATGCCCAGTACCTGGGCTTACGGAGGTTGCCGACCGTGAGCAGGCCGAAGCCGTTGTGGAACAATCGCTGCGGCCGGCCGAGTTCCTCGAAGTGATCGCTGATCACCCAGTACGCGATGCGCTCGACCCGGCCCTGCGCGCTGTGCAAGCCACTCAGCACGAACGGCGCGCCGAAGACGCTGTCGTGCACGGCGCCGAAGTGGGTGGAGCCGACGCCCCACTCGGTCCACCAGATGTCGATGCCGTCGAAGCCGTGGCGCGCGAGCGCAGGCCGCAGGTCAAGCGGCAGGTTGCCGTAGGTGTGGGTGGAGACGAAATCGAGCGGCATGCCCGCGGCGGCTGCGTGCGCGGCGAGCAACTCGATCCACTCCGAGGCGGCAGTCGCCGGGCCGCCGACCCGCAGCCGCGGGTCAACCGCCTTGATCGCGCGCGCGGCGACGTCGTACAAGAGCAGGTAGTCGTCTCGGCTGCCGGGCCAGAACACGGCGAGATTGGGCTCGTTCCAGACCTCGAACGCCCACTGCGCCACCTCGACGGCGCCATAGCGCCGGACCAAGTGGGCGGTCAGCAGACTGACCAGCTCGCGCCACTCGGCCCAGTCGGAGGGCGGGGAGATAATGCCGCGGTAGGTGAACACCGTCCGGTTGGGATCACGGGCGAGCGCCGCGGGCATGAACGAGAGCTCCACGACTGGCCGCAGGCCGAGGCTCAGGACCTGGTCGTAGATGGCGTCGATGGACCGGAAGTCGAACTGAAGGCTGCCGTCCGGACGGCGCCGGGCGACCCCGTTGTCGTCGTGCAGGATCGCGTGCGCTCGCACCATCGTGGCGCCGAGGTCGGTGTGCGCCAGCCGCAGGGCGGCGGCGAACTCGGCGCCGATCGGCCCGCCGGCTGACCAGCCGGCCTCGGTGACGCGCAGCTGGGAGAGCCGTTCGGCACCGATCATCTGCCACACCCGGCTCAGCTGCCCCGTGACGACGGACGTATCCACGGTGACCTCGACCGGACCCGCAGCAGCGCCGCTCGGGTGGCTCGCAACCTGGTTCGACCAGGCACCAGGCGGCAGTTCGGGGCCGGCTACCGCGGCTACCCGGTACCGGTAGGTCCCGCCGTCTGCCAGGCCGGTGTCGGCGAACGGCGGCCCGACGACGGCCGCCACGTCGCTCCCGCCGTGGCGCAGGATCTCCGGTGCGCCGCCGTCCGGGCCGGGGCCCGCGCGCTCGATAAGGTAACCAGCGGCGCCAGGTACCGGCGCCCAGCCGAGTCGGATGTGCCCCGCGCCGGGCTTCGCGGTCAGCTGTAACGGGGCGGGCAGCCTGATGCTGGGCTCGGCGGAGCCGTCGAGCCGCTGGCCGATCCGGCGTTCCCAGTCCGCCCTCGCGTCGCCCGGCGGCGCGGCGGCGGTCCGGCCGGTCTGGCCGGTCTGGCCCGTCTGCAGATCGGCCTCGTCGCTCATGCCTGTCTCCGCGAGCCGGGAGCCCGGCAGCCGCAGCTGCCGCGGATCACGACCTCGGTCGGAAGCACGACGGTGAATGGCGGTCCGGCAGGCTCGGACAGACGGCCAAGCAGCACCTGCACGGCGCGCTCGCCGAGCTCGCGCATCGGCTGGTGAACGGTCGTCAGCGCGGGCCGGACATGACGGGTGGCCGCGATGTCGTCGAAGCCGGTGACGACCACGTCCGCGGGCACCCGGAGCCGGGCCGACCGCAGCGCGCCGAGCGCGCCGATGGCCATCTCGTCGTTGCCGCACACGATGGCGCGGGGCACGCGCTCGGCCAGCATGGCGCGCGCTGCCTGGTCGCCGCCCGCCTCGGTGAAGGCGCCATCGGCTGCGGGAGCACCGGGAACCGGAAGGCCCGCAAGTGCGAGCGCGTCGCAGAAGCCCGCGAACCGGTCCTGTGAGTCCGGCGACTCCGACGGGCCGCCGAGAAACGCAAGGTCCCGGATGCCGTGCTCGGTGATGAGATGACCGGTGACGTCTCTCGCACCGCTTCGGTTGTCAGCGCCGACGAAGTCGAGACCGCTGCGGACGCGGTTGTTGGCCAGGACGACCACCGGGACGCTGCGGGCGAGCGCGTCGATGTCTTCGTCGGAGACGCTGCGCGCCATGACGACCAGGCCGTCCACTTTGCCCGCGACGGAGAACGCAAGCTCCCGGCCCGACGCGCACTGGGTGGCCGCGATGAGCACCGCGTCACCCACCGCGGTGGCCGCTCGCTCGGCCCCGCGGATCACCTGGTCGATGTAGAGCGGTGACTCTTCCTCGGCCTCTCCGGACCGGCCCAGGTCCGGGAAGAGCAGGCCGACGATGCCGGACCGCCGCGAAGCCAGGCCTCGGGCTGGCCCGCTCGGCACCCAGCCCAGCTCCGCGGCGATCGCGCGCACCCGCTCCCTGGTGGCAGGGGAGAAGCCCTTCCCGTCAGCCATGACGCGTGACACCGTGGCGGTCGACACACCGCTCCGCCGTGCGACCTCGTAGATCGTCGACCGGTCCGCCACGAGGCGACTCCTTGACTCGCTGCTCGTAGACATCGGTACGTAAGCGCTTGCCGAACGTAAGCGGTTACGTTAGTTAACCGCTTACGTAACCATCCGGGGTTTTGTCTGTCAACCCCCTCGGCGGAAGCCGGTGCAGCGTGATCGAAGCCGGCTGACGCAGAGCGGCCCGGTGGGCGGCGGCAGAATGGAGCCCATGCCCGGGAGAGTCCGCGCAGACCCGATGGTGATCGTCGGCGGCGGTGTCGCCGGAGGCAACGCCGCCGCGGCGCTTCGGGAGGAGGGCTTCGGCGGTCGGATCGTGCTCGTCAGCAAGGAGCCCGGCGTCCCGTTCGGTCGTCCGCCGCTGTCGAAGACCTACCTGCGGTCGGAAGAAGAACTGCAGGGCTGGTACGTCCGGCCGGCGGCGTGGTACCCAGAGAACAGCGTGGAGGTCCTGACCGGCTCGCGCGTGCAAGGTGTCGACGCCGCGGCTCACACGGTCGCCCTGGACTCTGGTCAGGAAGTGCGCTATCAGAAACTCCTGCTGGCGACCGGTGGCAAGAACCGAAGACTCGAGGTTCCTGGTGCCGACCTGGCCGGAATTCACTCCCTGCGGACCGTCGCGGAGTGCGACGCGATCAAGGCAGAGGTCGAGGCGAACCGGCACGCCGTGGTCGTGGGGATGGGCTTCATCGGCTGCGAGGTGGCGGCGTCGCTGGCCCAGCTCGGGGTGCGCGTGACAGCGCTAGTTTCCGGCGATGCGCCGCTCGACAAGGTCCTGGGCGCGGACGTCGGCGGCGTGGTGGCCGGCTTTCACCGGGCGAACGGCGTCGAGCTGCTGACCAGAGAGCGCGCTGCCGCCTTTGCGGGAACTGACCGCGTCACCGCGGTGGTAACCGCCACCGGTACGCGCATCGCGTGCGACTTCGCTGTCGTCGGCGTCGGGATCGCCGTCGACGTTCCGCCGGTGGTCGGCGATTCCGTCGCGCTGTCCAACGGGATCCTTGCCGACGAGTTCTGCCGGACCAGTGCAGCCGATGTCTACGCGGCCGGCGACGTAGCCAACCAGCTGCACCCGCTGTTCGGCCGCGTGCGGGTCGAGCACTTTAACAACGCGGAAAAGCAGGGCGCGGCGGCCGGCCGGTCGATGCTTGGCTCGGATGCTCCGTATGACTACGTCCATACGTTCTGGTCGGATCAGTACGAGCACAAGATCGAGTATGTCGGGCACGCCGTGACGTGGGATGAGTTCGTCGTCCGCGGCAGTATCGCCGATGGCCGCCTGATCGGTTTCTATCTGCAGGACGGGATCGTCCGGGCGGCCGTCGGTGTGGACCGCGGCGGGGATCCGGAAGCAGACTCAGGCGGAGAGATGGCTGCCGCCGCCCGGCTCGTGGCCCAGCGGGCGCGGTCAACTCGCGGCGTGCTTGCCGATGAGCGCACGGACCTGTGGTCCCTCACCCGCGACAAGTAGCCGCGTGCACCGAGGCTGTGCCCGATCGGCCGCCCTTCCGCCAACCGGGTCAGGCGTTGGAGAACAGCGGAATGTTGGCGCCGCTGGCCGGCGTGAGCGGGCTGTCTAGCAGCGCGACGATCAGCTCCGCGACGTCGGCGGGCGTGAGGCCGGGCCGCAGCGCAGGGTTCGCCCGCCGCAGCATCTCGGTGTCAACGGCACCAGGGCTGATGCAGATGGCGCTGATGCCGTACTCCTTTCCTTCCACCGCGATCGCCTCCGTGAGGCCGACCACCCCGTATTTGGACACGTTGTAGGCCGCCAGACCAGGGAACTTCTCGGTGGCGTAGACGCCAGACAGCGATGCGATGGTGACGATACGCCCCTGCCCGCCGGCCCGCATTGCCGGGAACGCGGCGCGGCAGCACAAAAACGCGCCGGTGAGGTTGACCGCCAGCGTCTCCGTCCAGATCTCCGGCGTCGTCTCGGCAAACGGCGCCGAGGTCAGCACGCCGGCCGCGCACACGAGCGCCGCGAGCGGCCCTACCCGCTGCGTCGCGGTGACGAGGCGGTCGACGTCCGCCGGCTTGCTGACATCGGTCGGCACCGCCAGGGCCATGCGGCCTGCGTCGCTGATACGGCGGGCCACGCGGTCGAGCGCCTCGCCGTCGCGGGCGGCGAGCACCACGTGGGCGCCGGCC
>JASHOE010000067.1 GCA_030041275.1 Streptosporangiaceae bacterium | reverse complement strand
GAAGCCGAAGATGCTGTGCTCGTGCCATGTGATCGTGGGTCGTGAAGCACGTGTCGTGTGCCTGGTGTCGCCGGGCAGCACGGTCGTGAATGCGATGGCCGCTAAGGCGCCGGTAATGGCCAGGACGAGGCCGTAGATGACGACCCGTGCCTTCCGGTTTGATGCGGGGGGCATGGGCATCCGAGGACGCCCCGGTTCGGCCGTCACGCTGTGAGGCTAGCGCTTCACGTTGGGTACCGGCGGACGTAACAAGCGGTGGCTGACATCCGCCGCAGACCGTGGCGTGCATTCTGCCCGTGTTCATGGGCACTCCCGCGGGTGAGCGGTCTTCTGGCGAGTTAGCTCGCGAGCGCCAGGGCGTGCAGCGCCTTGACGAAAACCTCGGGCGGCGGGGTGACGAGCCCGGCGCCAACCTGGCCCGTGCCAGCTACCTTGCCGGCCATCCCGGTGTTGATCTGTGGCAGGATTCCGGTTCGCGCCACCAGCGTGACGTCGATTCCGGCAGGCGTGCCGCGGAACTCCAGCGCAGGCACCCGGTAGAGCGGATGCTCGGCGAGCGAGATCTCGTACATCCGCTGGGTTGTGCCGAGCGCGTCGGCCGCCGTCCCGCCGACGAGTGCGGCGATGGCGGGCGCCGCCGCCATGGCGAAGCCGCCGAGGCCCGCCGTCTCGGTGATCGCGGAGTCGCCGATGTCCGGGCTGGCGTCATCAGGGCCGTAGTCGCCGAGGAAGAGCCCCCGTGGCGTGAGCGCCGGGGCGGTGAACCACTGGTCGCCCGTGCCTGCCACCTGGATGCCGAAATCGGTTCCGTTGCGCGCCATCGCCACGACAACCGTGGAGCCTGGTATGTCCCTGGCCGCGTCGAGCGCGAGCTTGCAGGCGGGCATCGACAGGTTCAGGAAGAAGTGGTCGTTGCCGCCGATGAACGCCGCGGCACGGGCGACGTCGCTCGCCGCCATGCCAGACTCGATCATCGACGGCAGCAGATCACGCAGCAGCATGAGCGTGCCGGTCCGGTTCCGGTTGTGCGCCTCGTCGCCCATCTGCACCATCTGGGCGAGGATCGCGGTCACGTCAAGCGGCCCGCGCCGCCGAACCGCCGCCGCGAGCAGTGGCCCAAGCACGCTCGACATCCAGCTCAGCCGCTCCAGTACGTCCAGGGAGAAAGCCCCGTAGCGCAGCACCTTGCCGAGTCCTTCGTTCAGCGAGCAGTACGTCTGCCGTCCCGTCGCGGGGTCCTGCAGAACGAACAGCCACATCGAGGGCGAGATGACGCCAGCCATCGGGCCAACGGCGCCGCGCGAGTGGCACGGGTCGAGTGCGAACTCACCCCGCTCGGCACGCTTCGCCGCTGCCTCAGGCGAGCCGGCGAGTCCCTCGAAAACGGCCGCGCCCATGAGCGCTCCGCGCAGCGGACCCGACGCCCGCTCCCAGCTCACCGGCGGGCCCGCGTGCAGGAACTCGCCGGGCCGCAGGTTCAGCGCGGTGCCCGCGCGCACCACGTCAACAAGATGCGCGCGCACGGCGAGCATGCGCGCCATGGCGCTCGCGTTAGCTGCGTGGCGTCGCGGATCGCCGAGGATCGGAACGAGGTCGTCCTCCGCCCCGGCCATCGGCGGCGCCCAGTCGACCTGGGTGACCCTCGCGGCCTGCGCCTGCGCCGCGTCGGCCAGCAACCGGAGCCCGGTGCTGATGACGACGGGATCGCGTCGCAGCAGTTCGCTCATCGGGCGCCGTTGACAAGGTCGCAGGCAAACCGCGCAGCTGCCGCGTTGGAGGCGAACACGTGCGCCCCGGCCGCCTGCAGGTTCGCCGCCTGACGGCCCGGGTCTTGCGGGTCGGACGCAGCGCCGATCAGCGACACCACGACAGCGACTTGCCCGCTCGCGCGCGCGGCCGCTATCGCCGGGCCGAGTTCTGCCGCCGGATCGGGATGGGCGCCGTGCCCGAGGACGACGTCGAGCAGGATGACGGACACGCCGGGATCGGACGCCTCCACCGCGAGTCGCTCCAGCCGCAGCGACTGGTCAATCATGGGATGCGCGCGGCCGGCCGTCAGCTCGTCGTCACCGAAGTCGATCATGACATGGCCGGTAGCTGTCCTCGCGGGCGCACGTGCCGACAGCAGCAACTCCGGGTGCAGCGGAATGTTCGACCGGATTGGGCCGAGTCGCTCGGTCGCGATGATCATGGCCTCGTCGCACAGCGTGCCACCAGCGAACAGGCCACGCAGCGCTCCCCCGGGTCTGGTCCCGTCCCGCCCGGGCCAGCGGGGCCAGGCGGGGACTGCCAGGCCTTGCTTGCGCAGCGCCGATTCGGTGGCGGCCGTCAGATCTGGCTCACCGGGCGCGATGAGCGCGAACTGCACCGGCGTCGCGAGGCCGCCCGCGAGCTCCCGCAACTCCGCGGCGACCGGCGCGGCCGGGGGCTTGGACACCAAGATGATGAGCTCGGTGCCCGGATCGGCGTCCAGCAGGGCGAGGGCAGCACGGGCGGTCCGACCGCCGACCGCGGCAGACAGGTCGCGGCCACCGACACCGATCGCCGCGCTGACCCCGGCCCCCGCGTGGTCCAGCAGGCACAGCACCTGCTGGGCACCGGTGCCCGATGCGGCGACCAGCCCGACCGGCCCGGCGGCGAGCGTGTGCGAGAAGCCGAGCCCGATGCCGCCGACGATCGCGGTACCGCAATCGGGGCCCATCACGATCAAGTCGCGCTGCGCAGCGATCTGTTTGAGCAGGATCTCCTGCTCAACCGGCACATTGTCGGAGAAGATCATCACGTCCCAGCCAGCGTCGAGCGCGTCCATCGCCTCGGCGAATGCGTACCGCCCCGGCACGGAGATCAGCACGAGGCCGGGCCCGCTCGCCCGCGCGGCGCTGGCCGTCGTCCGCGGCAGAAGGACCCGCGCGATGTCAGGCCTGTCAGCCGCGGGGGCGGTCAGAGCCGCGTTGACGGCCACGAGCGCCTTGGCCAGGGCGGCATCGTCGGCTGCGCGGACGGCAATCAGCAACTGGTCTGGCGTTACGTCCGACGGCGGGCGGAAGCCCATCGCCAGCGCGAGGTCGAGGTTCAGCTCCGTCGCCATCGCGATCAGCGCCGATTGCACGCCGTCGCTCTGCCGCACATCCGCGCTGACCCGCATGAGCGTGACTGAGTCCGCATATGCGCCGGGCCTGGCCTCGACGTGCTCAGCGCTCACGCCGCCAGCCCCTGACCGCGCAGCGCGCACTCGGCCGCGGTCACGAGGCCCACGGCTTGCGCGGCGCCGGAGCTGTGGCCGACGCCCAGCAGGCGGCTGACAGCCCGGTCGGCCTGCTCTGGTCCGCGCAGCGCAGATCGACTCAGCGCCAATGAACCCGGCTCGGATCGGCGCAGCTCGGACCGGCCGGGTGGCAGGTCGGTCAGGACCGCGGCGAGCGCGGCTAGCTCGTCGATGCACTCGCCGCGGGCCGCGTGCCATAGCAGCGCCGCCGACAGCGTCGTCGTACGCGCGGGCGCGCGGACCGCGATCGCGTGTCGCAGCGCGGCAGCGTCCAGGCCGAAGGCGGCGGCCCCGACGAGAAACCCGGCCAGAACGTCGTCGCCGGCCGGCGTGAGCCCCGGACCGCTGCCGAGCAGACCCGTGACCTCCGCAATAATCGCGTCGTCATCGCCGGCCGCCCAGGCCAGAACCGCCAGCAATCGGGCATCGATGCCCTGATCGGCGCCGGCGGCGGCCCATGGGTGGAAGTTTGCTACTGCTGGAGCGATAGTAATCCGGCACCCATCGGCCTGCTGCCGTCGTTCAGCGCAACTCGACCGGTCGAGCCCAAGTCGCACACGAACCGCGGCGAATGCGGCGGCGTTCACCTCGCCGCGGGCCGGGCGGGCCGGCGCCCACTGTCTGGCCGCGCGCACGACCACTGGGCCGGCCGGACCTGTCCAGCGCACCGCGTGATCGCCGACGAGGAAGCCAGCCGATGGAGCCGAGACCGGCGGGACGAGCGACGTGAGGGGAAGCTCAGCGCTGGTGGCTGGAAGCAGCAGCCCGCACGGCAGCCGCACGGCGTCATGGCAGAGCACGGCGAGCGCGCCGGGCGGCTCGATGATCTTCAGGTAGAGCGCCCCGCGGCCCGCGCCCAGACACTCCGCAGACCGCGGCGGACCGGCGAGCACGTGCCGCACCGCGCTACTGACGGCTGCCAGGCATCTCATCGTGCCATCCGGTCCCAGAAGATGATTTCCGTTCCGCCTCCGGCAGCGTACCGTCGCGATATGGACTGGGCGGCCGGGATGAGATCGTCGTGAAACCGCGCCCGGTAGGCTACCTGCGACCTGAGTCCGTGGCCGACGCACTGGCGGCACTGGCCGCTACGGATGTAGAGGCGAAGGTGCTTGCGGGCGGCCAGTCCCTGGTGCCGCTGATGTCCATGCGGCTGGCCGCGCCCGACCTGCTGGTGGACATCAACCGGCTGGCCGAGCTCAGCTACGTCAGGGTGGCCGATGGCCAGGTTCACGTCGGCGCGCTCGCCCGGCACGCCGAGGTACTGGCGAACCCGGCGGCGGCGGCAGCGCAGCCGCTGCTGCGCCAGGCGCTCAGGTTCGTCGCGCATCCCGCTATCCGCAACCGCGGCACCACGGTAGGGAGCATCGTGCACGCTGACCCGGCTGGTGAGATGCCCGCGGTGCTCGCGCTGCTCGCCGGCCAGGTGCGCGTGGCGAGCGCGGTCGGGCAGCGGTCGATCCCGGCTGCCGAATTCTTCCTCGGGCCGCTCGAGTCGGCCGTGCAACCCGGCGAGCTCGCTATGGAGGTGCAGTTCCCGGTGCTCCCAGGTTCCGCTGGAACCGGCTTCGCCGAGATCAGCCGCCGGCGCGGTGACTATGCGGTCTGCGGCGCCGCCGCGATGGCATGGCTGGCTTCGAACGGCCGCATCGGTGGCGCGAGGGCTGCCTACCTCTCCGTCGGACCGTCGCCGGTGGTCGTCGATCTGACCGAGGCGGTCGAGGGTGCGGCGCCCGACGCCGCCTCCGTCCCGGCCGCCGCGAGCCTCGCCCGCGCCCGGCTCGACCCGGGGTCTGACATTCACGCCACGGGGGGCTACCGTCGCCACCTCGCCGGGGTCCTCACCGACCGAGCACTCGCCGAGGCACTAGCGCACGCACGGGAGACGAGAGCCGCATGAGTGCCGTCGGCGACTACCACGGCGAGGAACTGCACGAGGTGCGACTGACGGTCAACGGCGCCGCGCGCAGGGTTCGGGTGCCTGCCCGCCGGCTGCTGTCCGACTGCCTCCGGCATGATCTTCGCCTGACCGGTACCCATGTGGGCTGCGAGCACGGCGTGTGCGGCGCCTGCACGATCCTGCTCGACGGGGCGCCGGTTCGCTCGTGCCTGCTGCTGGCAGTCAGCGCTGACGGCGCCGACCTCACCACGGTCGAGGGCCTAGCCGATCCCGACGGGCGGCTGTCACCGGTGCAGCAGGCCTTCGCTGAGTGTCACGGCCTCCAGTGCGGCTTTTGCACCTCGGGCTTTCTGACCACGATCACGGCGGGGTTGCGGGATACCCCCAACCCCGACGATGCGCAGGCGCGAGAGATGATCGGCGGGAACCTCTGCCGGTGCACCGGGTACCAGAACATTCTTGCCTCAGTACACAGGGCGGCCGAGCTAACCCGCGAATACCGGGCAGCGACGCCGGACGGGCTGAGTCAGACTGCAGTGACGCCAGCGGGGCCAGCGTGAGCTCGCTGTTCGGCGCCCGCGTGCAGCGGGTCGAAGACGACCGCCTCATCCGCGGCCACGGCGCCTACCTGGACGACCTCGGATCGGATGCGCTCGCGGCCGCGTTCGTGCGCAGCCCGCACGCCCACGCGCGGATCACGGGCGTTGACCTCAGCAGCGCGCTCGAAGCACCCGGCGTGGTCGCGATCTACACCTACCAGGACCTGCCGCCCCGGCTGGCGGAGCCCCTCCCGCTGCTGATCCCGCATCCGGACCTCACCCACGGCCGGACCCCGTACCCGCTGGCGAACGGCGAGGTCAACCACGTCGGCGAGGCCGTAGCCATGGTGGTAGCGGCGGACCGGTACCTGGCTGAAGACGCCGCCGATCTGATCGACGTCAGCTACGAGCCGCTGCCCGCGGTGGTCGGTCTGGACGCGGCCCGCGCGGCCGTACACCTCGTGCACTCCGACGTCCCCGGCAACCGGGCGGCCAACGCGGTGCAGGAGCACGGCGACACCGCGGCCGCGATCGCGACGGCGCCGCACTCGCTCGAGCTGCACCTCGACATCGAGCGGTCAGCGTCCACGCCGCTCGAGGGCCGCGGCGTGCTGGCGCGCTGGGACCATCAACAGCAGCGGCTCGCGCTGTGGACGTCCACCCAGACCTCGACCGGCGTGCGCGCCGCGGTCGCGGCGAAGCTCGAGCTTGACCTGAGTCAGGTCGACGTCATCACGCCAGACGTCGGCGGTGGCTTCGGCGTCAAGATCGTGCACCCATGGCCAGAGGAGGTGCTCGTCCCCTGGTCCGCCCGGCTGCTCGGCCAGCCGGTCAAGTTCACCGAGGACAGGATCGAGCACTTCATCGCGAGCGCGCACGAGCGGGCGCAGCGGCATCACGTCACGGTCGGCTTCGACGACGAGGGCCGGATCCTCGGTCTTAGCGTGCGGTTCTGGCACGACAACGGCGCCTACGTGCCGTACGGGCTCATCGTGCCGATCGTGACGTCGACCCAGCTCCTCGGGCCGTACAAGCCCGCCGCCTACCGGGTGGAGTTTGACTCGCTGTACACCAACACCGTGCTGGTCACGCCGTACCGGGGCGCGGGGCGGCCGCAAGGCTGCTTCGTGATGGAACGCACGATGGACGCGATCGCGGCCGCGCTTCGGCTCGACCGGACTGTGGTACGCGAGCGCAACCTCATTCAGCCCGGTGAGATGCCCTACGACCAGGGCCTGATATTCCAGGACGGCCGCCCGCTCATCTACGACTCCGGCGACTACCCGGCCTTGCTCGCGAAGGCCAAGGACCTGGTCGGCTGGGACAA
>JASHOE010000066.1 GCA_030041275.1 Streptosporangiaceae bacterium | reverse complement strand
CCGCAAAACTCTCAGCTGGCTCACCCCCGCCCAGGCACTCCAGCAGATCCTCGCCAGCCCGCAACCACCCTCGATAACCTCACTACCAACGGACGCTGTTGCGACGACCGGTTGAAGCCGGGCAGCAACTATGACTGAGAATCCCACACGTTGATGTCGTGGCGCCTCGGCAGCCTGGCGCCCGTCGGCGGCAGCTTCGGGCTACGTTCCCGATCAGGTCAAGTGGCCTGCCGTCTTTGGTAATGTCACACTTCCTGCAGTAGGCGGCGCAGGCGGCGGCGCCGGGGCTTGGAGCGTGAGCATGAGCGGTTTCCGGAAGTTCCTGATGCGCGGCAACCTCATTGACCTCGCCGTCGCGGTGGTCGTCGGCGTGGCGTTCAACGCCGTGGTCCAGGCACTCGTCAAGGACATCATCACGCCGCTGATCGGCGCGATCACCGGGAGCAAGGTCCCATTCGCCGGCTACACGTTCCACTTCAACGGCCAGAAGTTCTTGTACGGTGACGTCATCAACGCAGCACTGTCCTTTGTCGTGATCGCGGCGGTCGTCTACTACCTGCTGGTCGCCCCCAGCGAGAAGCTGACGACGCTCGCCACCCGGAACAAGATCGCGACCGAGCGACCGTGCCCAGAGTGCCTCAGCGAGATCCCGATCGGTGCCAAGCGGTGCATGTACTGCACGAGCGAGGTGCCGCCGGTCCCCGAGCCGGTGGCCGCGCCGCCGAAGCCGCGACGGGCCAGGCACGGCTTCCAGCCGCAGGAATGAGCGGGCCGAGCAGCCCATCCAAGGCGGCCTAGCGCCGCTCAAAACGCGCTGCGAAAAAGTCGTCGGCGAGTCTGAGGAAAGTTGTTGGCGAGCGAGACGCTCGCGACTCCTACCGGTGAAAGCAACAGATGCTCGCGCCCACCGTGGTGGGCAGGGGCGCACCGGGAGGAGATCCGATGAACACACTTGGCCGAGTTGCCGCCGCCGCAGCCAGCCTCGCAGCAGGCGCCGGTCTGGGTCTGGTGGTGCTGCTGCCGGTGCATCACACCACGCCTGTCAGCGCGAGCACATCTGGGCTGGGCGCCGGGGCAAGCGCCGCGCACGCGAGCGGCGCCCCCAGCGCGCAGCTGACGTCCGGCGGCGGCACCAGCGGCTCGGGCACCGCCAGGTCGGCCGGGACCGGATCGGCGTCGGGCAACGGCTCAGCAGGGTCCGGGTCGGCGTCTGGCGCCGGATCCGGCTCCGGGTCAGGCACCGGCTCGGGCTCCGGGTCAGGCACCAGCTCGGGTTCTGGGTCAGGCTCGGGTTCTGGTTCGGGCAAAGGCTCAGGTTCGGGGTCGGGGTCGGGGTCTGGCACCGGATCTGGGTCTGGCACGACCGGTGGCACCAAGGTGCCGACCCCAACCGGAACGATCGGCGACCCAAACGCGCCATGCCTGATCGGGTATGTGTGGCGGCAGGCCTACTCAGGCGATTACGTGTGCGTCACGCCGGCGAATCACGCGCAGGCGCTGGCCGACAACGCTGCGGCCGACAGCCGGATCCAGCCGGGCGGCGGCGCTTACGGCCCGTACACCTGCATCCAGGGCTACGTCTGGCGGCAGGTCGTCCCCGACGACTACACGTGCGTCACCCCGGCTGTCCGGTCGCAGGCCGCCTACGACAACTCGCAGGCTGCGGACCGCGTTGCCCTCCTTCACCTGTGCGTGATCGGCACGACCGTCGAGGTCGCCGGCGACGCGTTCAACTTCGGACCGGTACTGGTTGAGGTGCGCCGCAGCAGCGACGACACCGTGATCTGGTCGCAGCAGGTCACGGCGACCGCGATTGCGAGCCTTCCTGGCGCAGCGTTCTATGCCCAGACCTCGGTCCAGATGCCGTCCGATCCATCCGACTACTACGTGACAGCTCTGGACATCACGTCAGGGCGCTGGTCGAGCCAGATCCCGATCGACAGCTTCTGCAGTTGACCCGCGATGCAAGCTACCGACCGCCGGGCGCTGGCCGACCGCTGGCAGGCCCGGCGGTCGGCGTGCCAGGGCGGAGAAATCCGGCCACAGCAGGGCAACACCGCTGTCGAGGGGAGCTCTCGTCCCCCTACGGTTGGCCCATGCGGGACAACGAGATCGTCGCAGCCATCATCGCTGGCGACCCCGCTGGGCTCGCGGCAGCCTACGACAGGTACGCCGCTGCGCTGCACGCGTACTGCCGGTCATTACTGGCCGAGCCGGCTGACGCGGCAGACGCCGTCCAGGACACGTTCATCATCGCCGCCGCCAAGGTGGGCGAGTTGCGCGATCCGGACCGACTGCGGCCGTGGCTCTACGCGGTCGCGCGGAATGAGTGCCACCGGCGGCTCCGCGGACGCGGGCGGTTTGCCCCGCTCGACGAGGCCGGCGACGTGACCGACACGCAAGCCGACGCCTCATCGACAGCCGGCCGAGCCGAGCTGCGCGATCTCGTCGCCGCCGCACTGGCCGGACTGAATCCGGCAGACCGCGAGGTCATCGAGCTGAACCTACGGCACGACGTGGAGGGACGCGATCTCGCCGACGCGCTGGGCGTTCCGCTGAATCAGGCCCATGCGCTGGCATCTCGGGCTCGCGGTCAGCTTGAGCGTTCACTCGGCGTACTGCTTGTCGCGCGCACCGGCCGCGAGTCGTGCGCCGAGCTTGACGCCATGCTGGCCAGCTGGGACGGCACGCTCACAATCCTGCTGCGCAAGCGCGTCAGCAGGCACATCGAGAACTGCGAGATCTGCGGCGAGCGCAAGCGGCAAACGCTCAGCCCCGCCGCGTTGTTCAGCGTTCTGCCGCTCGTGGGCCTGCCGCCTGGTCTGCGCCACGAGGTACTGCAACTCGTGTCTGACCGGTCACCAGCGGCGGTCGGGTATCGCACCGCCGTCGTGAACGGGGCGGGCCGGTTCAGCCAGTCCGGATTCCCGGTCCAGCTCAGCCCTGCCCGGGCGCGGAAGCGCTCGATCCGCGCGCATCCCGTGCCCTATGCGGTCGCGGCGGTCATTGTGGTGCTGGCTCTGACCGGCTCGGCGGCTTACGCGCTGAAGCACGACCACACCGCCGCAAATCGTCATCGGGCGGGGGCTACGGTGACCATCACGGTGCCAGCCGGGCCCGCGGCAACGACGGGACAGTCCACACCCGCGGCAAGCGCGGCCAGCGCCAGTCCGACCGAGAGCCCGGCAAACGTGCCCGCGGTGGCGCCATCGAGCCCGATCGCCAGCGTGAGCCCCGCACCCAGCGTCTCGCCAGGGACTCTCCAGCTCTCGTCGGACATCGTCAAGGTGCCCGCGGGAAATCCCTCGCCCTACGTGCCGCCATTCACGGGCACGTTCACGCTCACTGCGCTCGGCGGCCCCGTGACGTACTCGATCTCGGTGCCCTCGAGCGAACAGCCGTACCTGACCCTGACGCCGAGCCATGGCACCCTGCAAGCGGGCCAGCAGCAGACTGTGACAGTCACGGTGCTGCCTGCTCCGAGCCCCGCGCCGCGGCCGCCCTATGTCAACACGATCGCCGTCAACCCTGGCGGCATCCTCGTGACGATCCACTACCTGCCGTCGGGCTAGCTCACTTGGCGTCGGCGTAGCAGTCGACGACGGCCGTCGTCATCGGGAAGCTCACGTCGGTGTCGCCGAAGACCAGCCAGCTCGCCTCCGTCGCCGCGGCCTGCACCGCCGCGACGACTTCGGTCGCAGCGTCGTTCTGACAGTGCACAATGACCTCATCGTGCTGGAAGAACACAAGCTCAGGGCGACAAGATCCGGGAACGCCGTCGCCCGCTGTCCCGGCCGCAAGCCGGGTTCGCAGCAACGCAAGCATGACGAGCGCCCAGTCCGCGGCGCTAGCCTGCACGACGAAGTTCCGGGTGAACCGGCCGCGGGCCCGAGTCGCGGCCGCCGCACCGGGGTCGCGCTCTTCGTCGGGATCACCGGACTCGCTGGTCAGCGCGAGCCACCCGGCCGACGGCGGCGGACAGGTGCGGCCGAGCACCGACCGAACCACGCGGCCCTCCTCTCCGGCCCTGGCCGCAGTCTCGACGAACGCCGCCGCCTGCGGGAACCTCCGCCGTAGCAGCGCCAGCGACTGTCCGCCATCGCCGCCGGTGCCGCCGTACATCGCCGAGAGCAGCGCTACCTTTGCCTGCGCCCGCTCGCCGCCGATCGCCGCTGCGACCGCCTCGTAGAGGTCACCGGCAGCGGCTGCCTGCGCAAACGGCCGGTCGCCGGCGAGGGCCGCGAGCACCCGCGGCTCGAGCTGGGCCGCGTCGGCCACCACCAGCGTCCAGCCCGGATCGGCGACCACGGCCCGCCTGAGCAGTCTCGGAATCTGCAGCGCGCCACCACCGCGCGACGCCCAGCGGCCGGATACCACGCCACCGACCACGTACTCGGGCCGGAACCGGCCGTCCTTGACCCAGGCAGCCAGCCACGACCAGCCGTTCGCCGTGTATAGCCGCGCCAGTTCCTTGTACTCGAGCAGCAGCGGGACAGCCGGGTGATCCACCTGCCGCAGCACCGCCGACCGGGTCGACGACACCCGTACACCGCCAGCGGCAAGCGCGCGCAGCAGCTGAGCGGGCGAGTCCGGGTTGACGGGACGCGCGGCGCCGAGCGCGTCCGTTATCTGCGCGGCCAGCTCTGTCAAGCGGGCCGGCCGTAGCGGCAGCCCGGCTACCGCGGGCGGGCGCGGACCGAGCAGACCAGAGAGCAGGTGGTCGTGCACGTCGGCTCGCCACGGCAGGCCCGCGGCGGACATCTCGGTCGCGACCAGGGCACCCGCAGACTCCGCCGCCGTCAGCAGACCGAACCTCGCCGGATCGGTATCGGCCCGGATCCGGGCCAGCTGATCGGCGTGCGCCGAGATCAGCGTCGCCAGTTCTGCTGCCGGGTCGGCCGACCTGCTCTCGTTCATCTCGAACGGAAGCGTGGGCAGCTCGCTCGTGCCGGGCTGCGGCTCGCCGGCCGGCCAGGCATCCCCGCTGTCCGGGGCCGGCGCTCCGGCCCCACCGTCACGAGCCTGTAGCAGCGAGCCGACGAGCTCGACGTCGTGGCAGCGGCCGACGCGGACGCCAGACCGGAGCAGCCGCGCGTACAGCAGCCGTCCGGATCGCCACACCCACCGGGCGTCGCCGACGGCCTCGCGCGCGGCCACGGCGACCGCCACGTCGGGCACGATCTCGGCCTCGCCGGCCGGGGTCCCGTCGTCGCCCAGCGAGTGCAGCATCCCGGTCGTGCCCGGCCCCGCAACCAGCGCTATTCGCACATGCCGAGTGTGCGGCACGGCACCGACACGCGCAGCGTGGCATGCCGTTTGCCGCGCTGCGCGTGCGGGCGGCTGAGGGCGATCGGCGCGGTCAGTCGCCCTGCGGCCGCCGGCGGCCGGACCGGCTCAGCTTGGCGACGTGCGACTTTCTTGCCTGCTCCGGCACGCCGTCGTCGTCGGGGCTGGCCACAGCGTCCGCCTGGGCAGCAGGCTCCCTTGACGCCGAGCGCCGGCTCGGGCCGGTCTCATACCGCGGCGGATAGCCCTGGTAGCGCGGTCCGCGGTAGCCGGGCCCCTGAGCTGGCACCTTGGCCTGCCGCGTTCGGCGCGTGGGGCCGGCGGGCGCCTGCTCCGCGTCCGCGACCGCAGGCTCGGCCGACTGGTCCTCGATCTCCGGCAAGTCGGGCAGCGGCGCAAGCGGAGGTGACTGCTGGACGGCGATCTGCGCGTCCTCGGTGTCCGCCGCGTAGTCCGAGTCAACCATCTCGCCGTCGGGCTCCAGCCACCTGGCCTCCGCATCGTCGGCGGGCGGGTCGGCCGGATTGGCGACCGTATCCCCGGTGCGCTGCCGGTCTCGGTCCGCGCGCGCGCTCCGCGCGGCGCGGCTCCGAGCTGACTCCGGCGCGACGCTCTGCCTCGGCTCGTCGCGGCCCGCATCGTCCTCACGGTCGTCCGCTGTCGGCGCGTCGTCGTCGAGCTCGGGACCGATCGCATAGTCCTCGGCCAGCCCCGTCTGCAGCAGATCGGTCTGCGGCGGCGGTGCCTGCGCGGGCACGCTGAGCGGACGACCGCCGTAGCCGCGTCCCGGCATCGACACCGGTCCACTCACCGGTAGCCGCCAGTCAGACCGCGCGCTCAGCTCGGAGTAGACCGAGCCCACGCAGTCATGACCTTCGAGCAACGACGCCAGCAGCTCGGCCTCATCCGCCCGCAGCCCGAACACGACCCTGGGCTGGCCCCAGGGTTCCTCGAGCGAATATCCGACGTAGCTCGACACCGGTGGTAACGGCTCCATGCCGAGTCCATGCATCGCTCGCCAGCGCTCCCACGCCTGCTCCAGCGCGATAGCTGCGCGGTCTGCGCGCTGCATCAAATCCGGATCACGCATCGTGCATTCCTCCCGTTGCAGCGCCGCACTCCCCGCCCGCGAGTGGGCGGCCCCCGTGGCGCCTTCCGGCCCTCGCCTGGCGCACCAGTCTGGTCGCCGCGTGACACGACGTCGCTCGTGCCGCCGCGGCGTGCGCCGGGCTCACGACGGCCTGAGGCTCAGTATTGCGGTGACCCGGCGCCGGCAAGTGCGATTACGAAAAGTTGTTATGAGACTACTCAGAGTGACTGCGGACGAGCCCGACATAGCTGCCGGCACCGCGCACAGACGACTGCACGACGCCGGATCCGGACCTCGTTCCGGCACTACAACCGATTGCTTCGTCGGCCTCCCGGACGGGGAGGCCGGATCGACCCCGGCGGCATCACTGGCCTACGGCTTCCTCGCATCGAACGCGAAACGCGCCCCCCGATGCGAAGGTGCTGACGGCCGGGGTCGACCCCCCCAACTGCTAACTACTGATGTGACCGGCTACCGGCGACACGACGGTGCGCGCCGCCGTGCTGGCGCTGGTGCACCAGGCAACGGCCACGTCTGCCTACTCCGAGCGCTGCTGCGGGATCCCCGCCAGCAGGGCGCGAACCTCGGTCTCCCGGTACCGGCGGTGACCGCCGAGCGTCCGGATCGACGTAAGCTTCCCTGCCTTTGCCCACCTGGTGACTGTCTTGGGGTCGACGCGGAACATCGTCGCGACCTCTGCAGGCGTAAGCAGCGGCTCGGCCTCTGGTGTACGTGCTGACATGTTGACGGCCTCTCCTCCTGGACCGATCTGCGATCCTTACTTCTTCTTCTTCCTGTTCATGGCTCCAAGTGAAGCCTGCACTGGTTGTCCCATATAGTCCGCCGAGACCATATTGCCATCACCAGCGGTGACAAGTCGACAACCGGGAGCAAAGTAAATCTGTGCGTCGCCGCGGTGTGCTCCCCGCATCCTGTCACGCTGCGTGATTCTAGCGACACGCAGCGTCGCATCGGGCAGATTCGGAAAAGTCATCCGCGCCTCTCATCAGATCATTAGCTCGGTTGCCGCAGTGTCCATCCCGCTGCGGTCCTTCCCGCCATGGCCAGCACGCCCCTCTCGCGCCGATCTCCTCCACCTTCAGCGCGTATGACCTGCGCAGCCACGGCCGGACCGCCGAGACGCAATGGCTCAGCTGCCGGCATCCTCCCTCCCCGGCGCCACGTGTGGCGCCTGCCCGTCAGCCGGTCGGCCCCGATCCATAAGTGACCGGATAACTCAGTGGCCGGACACGGTATCCCTGTTTGGCGGTCAACCGGCCGAACTGCTCCATTAGTCCCCCAAACTGCTGCCAGATAATCTGCTTCCGGGCTTTTTGCCCGCCCAGCAGCATGACGGGGGTCCGACGCATGCCCGGAGCGCCGTATCCGCCCGAAGGACCGCAGCGCTGAAAGTGTCAGAAACCCTGGCACATGTCGCGCTTTAGGCAGCATGACTAATCGTGACATGCCGTACCCGTCTGGGCAAAGGGCTACGGGCAAGTAAGTCATCGGCGCACTGCCAACCAGAGGGTGGCACAGCTATAGGCTGGTTGCCGATCCGGCGTCAACGAGGACGGCGGACAGATCCGGAGCTTGGAGCCCACGGACGTGACCACAGTATTCGGGCCCGACATCGCTGGCGCCGAGGACGCGGCAGTGAGCACGGTCGGCGGGCCGAGCGGGCACGAGCAGGTGGTGTTTTGCCAGGACCAGCAGTCCGGGCTGCGCGCGATCATCGCCATCTACTCCACCGCGCTCGGGCCTGGCCTCGGCGGGACGCGCTTTTACCCGTATCCCAGCGAGAGTGCCGCACTGGCGGACGTGCTCAACCTGTCCAAGGCGATGGCGTATAAGAACGCGCTGGCCGGGCTTGATCTTGGCGGCGGCAAGGCCGTCATCATCGGCGACCCGCAGACGGACAAGACCGAGGCGCTGCTGCGCGCCTACGGCCGGTTCGTCGAGTCACTCAGCGGCCGCTACATCACCGCCTGCGACATCGGCACCTACAGCGAGGACATGGACATCGTCGCCAGGGAGTGCCAGTTCGTCACCGGCCGGACCGTGCCCAACGGCGGCGCTGGTGACTCCTCGGTGCTGACGGCGTTTGGCGTGTTCCAGGGCATGCGCGCGTGCGCCGAGCACGTGTGGGGCAGCGGCAGCCTCGACGGCCGGACGGTCGGCATCGAGGGCGTGGGCAAGGTGGGCCACCGGCTCGTCGACCACCTCGTCGCCGACGGCGCCAGCGTGGTGATCTTCGACACGAGCTCTTCGGCCCTCGAGCGGGTGCGGGCTCAGCATCCGGCGGTCTCGGTGGCTCCCACCAGGGCCGAGCTGATCGGCAGCCGGCTGGACGTGTACTCGCCGTGCGCGCTCGGCGGCGCCGTCGACGAAACCACCGCCGACGCACTGACCGCCAGGATCATCTGCGGCGGGGCGAACAACCAGCTCGCCCATCCTGGTGTCGAGAAGGTGCTCCTTGACCACGGGATCGTCTACGCGCCCGACTACCTGGTCAACTCTGGCGGCGTCATCCAGGTGGCCGACGAACTGCACGGCTTCAGTTTCGACCGGGCCAAGGCGAAGGCAGCCCAGATCCTGACCACGACCAGGCAGATCCTCGCCACCGCGGACGCCGACGGCGTTCCCCCGGCGGTGGCGGCGGACCGGCTGGCCGAGCGCCGGATCGCGGAGATAGGCCGGCTGCGCGGGATTTACCTCCGCCGCTGATCGGTTCGCCGGAATCTGCAGCGGCGTCTGGCGCTTAAAGCAGGTACGGTTGTACCTGTACGTCAAGGCGAGCGCGGCGCACTCCGGCGGGCGGAGCGGCGCCGGGTGAGCCTTTATGCGCACAAATCCGCCGGAACTGGCGTGGTAGCGAAGGACGACTAAGCGCGGTGACTAGGGACCCATCGGGTTCCGCACGTTAGAGGGGGTCGAGCCAATGGGGCGCGGCCGGGCCAGGGCTAAGCAGGCCAAGGTGGCACGCCAGCTGAAGTACAGCGGTGGCGGCACTGACCTTGACCGGCTGCGGGCTGAGCTGGGCGTCGACTCGGATAGGCATGGCGTCAACGGGGACTCCGCGCACGCGGACCTGGACGACCAGTACGCCGGGGACGACGACGAGGACGAAGAGGAAGACGACGAGGACGACTGGGACGCCGACGAGTACGGCGCCGCTGGCCTCGTCCGGCAGTCAGGTTCGTCCGGCTCGTCCGCCGGAGCGTAACGGGCACCATCGCGCTGACCAGTCCGGCGGTCGACTGGGCCTGGTCAGGATCGCTCGCCGGGTTCGTCCGGCGCTGTGCCGGGGCGTAACGGGACCATCGCGCTGACCGTGTACGTTCGGCGGTCGACGGGGCCCGATCAGTGTGGATGGTTGCCAATCAGCCGGGCGGTCCCAGAGCCTGGCGTGATGTCGCCCAGGATCCACGCGGCCACCCCGCGGTCAGCCAGGAGCCGCAGCGCCCGGTCGGTGTCGTCCGCCGCGACCACTGCGGCCATCCCCACACCCATGTTGAAGACGCGCTCCATCTCCGCGGCCTCGACCGAGCCTCGTTCGGCGAGCAGGCCGAAAACCGGCCCTGGCTGCCAGCTGGCCCGGTCAAGCACGGCGTCTGTGTCCGGCGGCAGCACTCTGGCCAGGTTCGCTGCTAGCCCGCCGCCGGTGACGTGGGCGAAAGCACGGACTGTGGCGCCGTCCGCCAGGGCAAGGCAGTCCCGCGCGTAGATCCGAGTCGGCGTCAGCAGCTCTGCGCCGAGCGGCTGGCTGAGCTCGGCTGGCTGGCGCTCCAGGTCCAGATCTGCTTCCGGTGCGTCGATAACGGCCCTGACCAGCGAGTACCCGTTGGCATGCAGGCCGGAGGCGGCCATCCCGATGACCATGTCGCCGGACCGTACGCGATCCGGACCGAGCAGCCGGTCGGCATCGACGACGCCAGTCGCCGCTCCGGCCAGGTCGAAGTCGTCCGCGCCGAAGTGGCCTGGGTGCTCGGCAGTCTCGCCGCCGACCAGCGCGCAGCCAGCCTGCACGCAGCCGTCGGCGATGCCGCTCACGATGGTGGCGACCCGCTCCGGGTCGACCCGGCCGCAGACGAGGTAGTCGGTCATGAAGAGGGGCTCGGCGCCGCAGACGACTAGATCATCGACCACCATCGCAACCAGGTCCAGCCCGATGGTGTCGTATCGGCGCAACCGCTGAGCGATGACCACCTTGGTGCCGACACCGTCGGTTGACGTCGCGAGCAGCGGACGGCGCAGCCCAGCGAGCTTGGTGGCGTCAAACAGGCCGGCGAAGCCGCCGATGCCGCCGACTACCTCAGGCCCGGCGGTCCGCGCGACTGCTGCCCGCATCAACTCCACGGCCCGGTCACCCGCACGGATATCGACGCCTGCTGCAGCGTAACCGGCGGGCTGGCTGGGCGTCATGGCGCGTCGGCCCCGCCTAGGCCCTGGCCGGCGGCGGAGCCCGCGACCACCCCGGCCGTCGGGCCGACCGCGGAGACGACGTCCTCCAGCAGGTGCTTGCCCTTCTCCTCGTCGGCCACCGGTACGGGATATTTGCCGTCGAAGCAGGCCCGGCAGAGCCGGCCCGCCGGCAGCGTCGTCGCCTCGATGAGGCCTTCGAGCGACACGAAGCCCAGGGAGTCGGCGCCGATCGACGCCCGGATCTCCTCGATGCTCAGGCTGCCGGCCATGAGCTCGGTGTGGCTGGCGAAGTCGATGCCAAAGAAGCACGGCCACGCCACGGGCGGGCTCGAGATCCGGACGTGCACCTCGCGCGCACCTGCCTCACGCAGCATCGCCACGATCGCCCGCTGGGTGTTGCCCCGCACGATCGAGTCGTCCACCACGACGAGCCGCTGGCCCGCGATGACATCCCGCAGCGGGTTGTACTTCAGCCGGATGCCGCGCTCCCTGATGGTCTGGCTCGGCTGAATGAACGTCCGCCCGACGTAGGAGTTCTTGACCAGTCCCTGGCCGTAGCGAATGCCGCTGGCTTGCGCGTAGCCAATGGCAGCGGGGGTGCTGGATTCCGGCACCGGGATGACCAGGTCGGCGTCCGCCGGGTGCTCGTCAGCCAGCCGCCTGCCCACCTCGACCCTGGCCGCCTGCACGCTGCGCCCGGAGATCGTGGTGTCGGGCCGGGCCAGGTAGACGTACTCGAACAGGCAGCCGCGCGGTTCCGCGGGCGCGAACATGTGCGATCGGACGCCGCGCTCGTCTATCGCCACGAGTTCACCCGGCTCGATCTCCCGGACGAAAACCGCGCCGACGATGTCAAGCGCGGCGGTCTCGCTGGCGACTACCCAGCCTCGCGGGAGCCGGCCGAGCACCAGGGGACGGAATCCGTGCGGATCGCGCGCCGCGTACAGCGTCTGCTCATCCATGAAGACCAGCGAGAACGCGCCGCGCACGAGGGGCAGGACCGCGAGTGCCGAGGCCTCGACGCCGGGATGACCGGTGTCGGTCGCATAGCCGGGCCCGTCCGGCGACCTGCCGCCCACGGCAAATAGCGCCGTGAGCACGTCGGTGTCCGAGGTGGCGCGCCCCGCGTGCCTGGCTTCTGCGCCGCCGAGCAGGCTCGCCAGCTGGCGAGTGTTGATCAGGTTCCCGTTGTGGCCGAGGGCCAGGCTGGCCGAGGGGGTGGCGCGGAACGTGGGCTGCGCGTTCTCCCAGACCGACGAGCCGGTAGTCGAGTACCGGCAGTGGCCGACGGAGATGTAGCCGTGCAGTGTGTTGAGCACAGACTCGTTGAAGACCTGCGCTACCAGGCCCATGTCCTTGTAAACAACGATCCGCGAGCCGTCGCTGACGGCGATGCCGGCCGACTCCTGCCCGCGGTGCTGCAGCGAGTACAGGCCGTAGTAGGTGAGCTTCGCCACGTCCTCGCCGGGGCACCAGGCGCCGAAGACGCCGCAGGCATCCCTCGGAGGTCCGTCAGCGGGGTCGGGATCGTGTGACAAACGGCCGTCAGGCTTGATCACCCGTCAAGTCTAGTGACTGGTGGGGCTGCCAGCGTCCCCGGACACCAACGGCAGGTAAGCGGAGAGGTCGGCTCGCTGGCCGCTGGCATACACCCGGCCGGCCGCCACCGCGGCCGGCCAGGCCAGTCGGCCGGTAGCCAGGTCGAGCCAGGTCATGGGGTCGGTCTCGACCAGGTTCGGCGGCGTTCCCCTGGTGTGCCGAGGTCCCGGCACGCACTGCACCGCAGCCAGCGGCGGCACCCGCACCTCCACGCTGCGCCCGGGGGCCCGCTCGGCAAGCAACCCGAGCGTGTACCTGACCGCCCCGCGCAGCGCGGGCCGCAGCGGCTCGGCGCCAGCTCTGGTGGCCGCCGTGACCGCCGCCAGGCTCGCCGCGCCCAGGGTTCGCTCGGTCGCAACGCCGCGGAATGGCGACTCGCCGACCGCGGCTCGCTGGTCGTTTACCGCGGCCAGCAGCCCGCCAAGATCCGGACCACGTGCTGGCACGGCTGCAGGCTAGCCGACGCAGGACGTGCTTGCCGGACTGTGGGAACGGGGCCCGGACCAAAATCTTTTCAGGGTTTTTCCTGCTATCTGACTCCGAGACCGCCCACACCGTTGTATTCGTTCGATATGGCTGGTCAGCGCCGCACGATGGGCGGGCGTGCCCGTGGTTCCTGGCTGCCCAGGCTGGCTGGGATCGGTCTCATCGTCGTGCTCGTCGCCGGGGGCGTCATCGCCTATCTCGTCACCCTGCACCCGTTCGGCGCCCGGCCGGTGACCCTGCCCACCAGGGTCGTCAGCTATCAGACGGTCGGCCTGGTCGCCGAGGATGCGCAGCCACGCGCTGCTGGCGAGATCGTCCAGCTTCTTGGCAAACAGGGCGTCCCCCGGTTCATCCCCGTCAGCTCGGCTGAGGAGCAGTCCGGCACCGGGCAGTGGACAGCGGACCTCATGGCGGGCAACACCTACATCTTCATCTTCTTGCCGAGTGGCGACTGCCTGGGCGCGACGGGGCGCGCCGGACGGCCCCGGCTGGCGCTGCAGCACTGCAACCTCAGCGCCAGTCAGCGCTGGCGGCGTATTGGGCCGGGCACCCTGGCTCAGGGCCACAGCTTTTATCCCTACGCCAACGTAGCCGACGGGGCGTGCCTCACCGAGGGCGCCGAACTGCCCGGCCCCGTGTGGGCGGCGGGCCTGGCCAGCTGCGCCAGCGCGGCCTCCGCTGACCAGGTCGTGGCGTTCTGGTGGGCCGCTGGTTAGAGGCGCACTGTGCAGGTCAGCCAAACTGGGCGGGCAGCGCGCGCGCGTGCAGCTCGGACAGCTCGGCAAGCGGCACGGCGAAAAGCCCGGTGACCTGCAGCGCGGAGCCGCCGGTACGGCCGAGTTCCGCGGCCGGGACGCCGTGTGCGGCGCAGAGCTGCGCGAACTCCGCCTCGGCTCCGGGCCGCACCACCGCGACCGCGCGAGCGGCCGACTCGCTGAACAGCGACGTGGCGGCGTCACCGGGCACCGTGACCGAGCAGCCCATGCCGCCGATCAGACAGGCCTCAGCCAGAGCCAGGCCAAGCCCGCCGTCGGACAGGTCGTGCGCAGCGCCGATCAGCTGCTGCTCCGCAGCGGCGACCAGCAGCACGGCGAGCGAGCGTTCGGCAGCCAGGTCCACGGCCGGCGGACGGCCGCCAAGGTGGCCATGCCGCAGCCACGCCCAGAGCGACCCGCCGAACTCCGCCCTGGTCTCCCCGAGCAGCACGATGGCGGCGTCCGGCAGGCCAAACCCGGAGGGCACCCGGCGGCGAACGTCGGCGTGCACTCCGAGCACGCCGACCACCGGGGTCGGCCGGATCGCCGTGCTGCCGGTCTGGTTGTAGAAGCTCACGTTGCCGCCAGTCACCGGCACACCGAGCTGCTGGCAGCCGTCGGCCAGGCCGCGCACCGCCTCGGTGAACTGCCACATCACGGCCGGGTCCTCAGGCGAGCCGAAGTTGAGGCAGTTGGTCACGGCGATCGGCCGGGCACCCGTCACGGCCACGTTGCGGTAGGCCTCGGACAGCGCGAGCTGCGTTCCCGCGTACGGGTCGAGCTGGCAGAACCTGCCGTTCCCGTCGGTGGCGAGCGCGACGCCAAGGCCAGTCGCCTCGTCCACCTGCAGCAGGCCGGCGTCATGCGGCATCGCCAGTACGGTGTCGCCGCGCACGTACCTGTCGTACTGCTCGGTCACCCAGGTCTT
>JASHOE010000065.1 GCA_030041275.1 Streptosporangiaceae bacterium | reverse complement strand
AGGCCCAGCGTCAGCCAGGGCAGGATGTTGTAGGGGCTCGCCTGCCCGGGCCGTAGGTCGCCCCACACCGGCACGGCGAGCACAGCCACGCCGATGACCGGCACCACCACCCAGAGCCACGGGTTCTTGCGGATACCGCGTGCGCGGAACTTCGCCCATTCGACGATCAGGGCAACGTTTGCCATCAGGTACATGATGATGAGGCCAAGGATGCCGTAGGTGCCAAGGAAACCCGATGCCGAGGCGGGTGTCGTAATCGCCGTTGCGACGACGCCGATGATGATGCTTGGCGCCACGAATGCGATGGCGGCCACGGCCGGTGTCCGGAACCGGACGTTCACGGCGGCCAGCACGCTGCTCCACAGACCTCCCCGCGCACCGGCGAAGATGACGCGAGACGTCTGGGTGTTAGCGGCGACGTAGGAGCTGGTAACACTGGACAGGAAGATCCACGTGATCAGCGGGGCGACGAACGGTATGAAGGCCTTGGCCGCAGTGTGGAACGGGTTAGGGTCCGCGGCAAGCGTGCCGGCGTGACCAACCCCGAAGGCGGTCACCAGCGCGTACGAGCCAAGGACGTAGAGGATGCCGCTGATCACCACCGCGCCAATCACGGCGGTGGGAACCGCCCGTCGCGGATTACGGGTCTCCTCGGCGAGCGGAGCCGCTGCCTCGAAACCGCCGAACGCCAGCACCGCAAGGCTGAAGGCCAGCAGGACGTCGGTGGAGTGACCGCTGGGCCAGCTGAACGGCGTGGCGGACAAGCCGGACGCGCCACCGCGGAACAAGATCGTCAGGCTCATCGCGAGCAGAAGCAGCACCTCGAACACGTACAGCACGACGGTGACGCGAACACCGAACTTCAGCCCGATCACCACCGGTGCGACCACCAGTGCGCCGTAGACGATGGTGGTGAGCTGAGTTATCCCCCATATGTGCGGATCACCGAAGACGTTCTGGACTATGTAGCTGCCCACGAAGATGTAGATCCCGCCGAAGGCGATGATGTAGCCGAGGATCGTGATCACGCCGATTGCCACGGCGACTTTCGTGCCTATCGAGCGGGTTATGTAGGTGATGAATGACCCTGCGCTCGGGTAGACGCCCGCGAACTGAGCCAAGCTGCTGGCTGTCGCGACCATCCCGACCATGCTGATCAGGAAAATCAGCGGTGCGGACGCGCCGGCGAGCGCGACCATCAGCCCAGTGGTGAAGAACAGGTTGAAAGCCGGTGCTATCTGCGCGACGCCCGGCATGATCACGCCGAGCAGGCCTATCTGGCCGCGTCGCAGCGTCTGACCGGTTTCTTCGGCTGTGGTGGCCACCGCTAGCCCTTTCCGTGCCGTTGCACAAAGTCGAGGAAGGTCTTATTGAACTCGGCCGGGTGCTCCCAGATGCAGCCGTGGCCGCCCTTGGTTGTGGCCCATTCGGATCCGGGAACCGCATCGTGGATCTGGCGCGACAGCGACACCGGAATGAGGATGTCTTCCTCGCCAGCGAGGACCAGCGAAGGAACGGTGAGCTGGCCGAGCCTGCCGGTGGTGTCGTGGTTCTGGATGACGGCGAGCTGGGCCAGGTAAGCGTGGGTCGGCTGGTCCATGTACCGCATAGCGGTCTCGAATTCGGCGAGATCTTCGCCGCGCTGCTCGAAGAACGGGACCGTGAAGGCCCACAAGGTAACGTCGCGCATGACGAACGGAACGCCGAGCACCGGCGCCATGTCAGCCCACATCGCGAACATCCTGGAGCAGAACGGCCCGGGTGCCGCGTAGGTACAAGCGAACGTGACCGAGCGGAGGTCGCGGGGGTAGCTAAGGGCGTATTCCTGGGCGATCATGCCACCCATCGACACGCCCATCAGGTGAAAACTGGTCACGCCGAGCTCGTCGACAAGGCCCTTGGCGTCGTCGGCGAGCATCTTGCTCGAGTACGGGCCGGCCGGCTTGGAGCTTCTGCCAATGCCCCGGTTGTCGAAGCGCAGGACGCGGTATCCGGCGGCCAGGAAGTCGTCCACCTGCAGGACCCAGGTATCCAGGTCGTCGGCGAGGCCGTTGATCAAGACGATGGTTTCTTTCCCATCGCCTTCCAGCGCGTAGTTCAGCTCGATGCCGTTAACTGTTGCTACGGCCATCCCGGTCCCCTTCGGATCGCAGTCGGATGCGGGCGTGCATTTCGCGGAGCATCTCCTCGGTAAGGGAGAAGTGCGCGGCAGCCAGGTGCGCTGCTCGCGCGACATCACCGGCAATCACCGCCTCCGCGAGCAACGGGTGCTGGTCCAGCGCGCGGCGGCGGACCTGCGGCGTGTACGGCTCGGCGTCGAAGCCGAGGCTGACCTCGCGGCGGATCCGGGCGCTGAGTTCCACGAGCCGCGCGTTGTGGGTAGCTCGGGCTATCGCCTGGTGCAGGGCGTGGTCGGCCAGCCGTGAGGAGTCGCGGTCTGTGGCGTCGATGTACGCCCGCACAGCCCAGCGGATCTGCGCGATGTCGCGGTCTTCCCGTCGCTGCGCAGCCGCCCGGGCGATCATCTGCTCGACGAGCTGCCTGAAGTCCAGCAGCTCTGTGAGATCGTCCCAGGCGGGGACTAGAGTCCGCGCGATCATCTCTTCCGCATCCGGCCCCTGATCGGTGCGGACGAATGTGCCCCCGCCCCGGCCCCGCTTGGTGATCACGTACCCGGATGCTTGCAGCCGCTGCAGGGCTTCGCGGACGGTTGCGCGGCTCACCTCGAGCATGGTGGCCAGCTCGCGCTCGGTCGGCAGCCGCTGCCCCGGCACGAACTCTCCGAGCGCGACCGCGGTCACCACTCGCTCAGCGATGCGCTCGCCAGCCGTGCGCAGCGTTATCGGGGTCAGCAGCGTGCGCAAGGTCTCGCTGGCGGCCGACTCGGTCATGACAGGTCTCGCCACGGCACGTGTCGCCAGTCGGCTGCCTCGCGACACATGCCGGACTGGCGCGCGAGACTAGGGCGCCGCGGACGGAATAAGCAGCAAGGAATCGCGGTGCAGTCTGCGCACTCTGGCCACACGGCCTGGGCGAGAGCCCCCATCGAACCTCATTGAAGGTTAAAGGACTGAGGTATAGACCAATATCCTGCGCGCGCGTGTCGGCAGTCAACAGAGATCTGGAAACAGGCACAGTTCTGCGACCCGCACCTCGAGTTGGATAGTGAGCTCGCGCCGATGTGGTCCAGCGCCTACCTTTGACCGCAACGGCAGCCAGCCGAGGCCAGGCGCCAACCCGCAGTTAGATCGAAGGAGTTCAGGGTGCCCTACGACGTACCGGCTCAGGGGATGCAAATGCGCTCCCTGGTGTCTGACAAATCGACCGTGTCGGTCTCGCTCGAGCTGGTTGACGTGCCCGTTCCCGGACCTGATCAGGTTCTTATCCGGGTTGAGGCCGCGCCCATCAACCCATCGGATCTTGGCTTGCTGTTTGCGGGCGCCGACCTCGGAAAGGCCGTTGCCAGCGGCACAGCAGAACGACCCGTCGTCTCCGCCCCGCTGCCGCCCGCAGCGGCGCGCGCAGCTGGCGCGAGGATCGGCCAGTCGCTCGCGGCTGGCAACGAAGGCGCGGGCACAGTCGTGCAGGCGGGCCCATCAAAGGAGGCCCAGCAGCTGCTTGGCAAGACCGTGTCGGTCGCGGGCGGCGGGATGTATGCCCAGTACCGGTCCACTGATGCGGCAGCGTGTCTGGTCCTGCCGGACGGGGTCGGTGCGGAAGCCGGCGCGTCGGCTTTCGTCAACCCGATGACCGTCCTGGGCATGGTCGCGACCATGCGCGCCGAAGGCCACGCCGGGATCGTCCACACCGCCGCCTCGTCGAACCTGGGCCAGATGCTCAATCGGGTGTGCATCGAAGACGGCATCCCGCTCGTCAACATCGTCCGATCAGCCGAGCAGGTGATATTGATGGCCAGTCAGGGCGCCGAGCACGTGCTGGACTCGACCGCCAGCACCTTCATGTCCGACCTGACGACGGCTGTGAAGGAGACCTCGGCGACGGTCGCCTTCGACGCTATCGGCGGCGGGTCGCTGGTCAGCCGAATCCTGACGTGCATGGAGGCTGCGCTGAGTGCGAATCAGGCCTTCAGCCGTTATGGATCCGCGACGCACAAGCAGGTTTACATCTACGGCGGACTCGACCGTAGCCCCACGGAGCTGACCAGAGGCTACGGCATGGCCTGGGGCGTCGGAGGCTGGCTGCTCACCCCGTTCCTGCGAAAGGCAGGGGCGTCAACGATCGCCGCCATGCGCGAGCGCGTCGCCGCCGGTATCACGACCACGTTCGCCAGTAGCTACGAGGGTCGGCTGTCGCTTGCCGAGGCCCTGCAGCCGAATGCCGTCGCTGCTTATGCCCGGATGGCCACCGGCCGCAAGTACCTGATCACGCCTTTTGGCGCGACGGCGTAGGGCCCGCCGGCTAGCCACCAAGGCAGCAGAGCCATGGTCGGCTCAGGACCTGACGACACGGGCGCGGAGCGCGCATGCGGCAGGATGGATTTATGGGTCGTGCTGACGCTTCGGTGACGCTGCCGGTCATCGACATCGGTCCGCTCGTCGGCGGCGGCCCGGTCGCTGCGATGGCTGCGGTCGCCGGGCAGATCCAGGCCGCTTGCCGGGAGCGGGGCTTCTTCTACGTGACCGGTCACGACGTGCGTCCCGGCCTGATCACAGACCTGACCGATGCGAGCGCTGAGTTCTTCGCGCTGCCGCTGCCGGACAAGCTCGAGATCGCCATGGAGCGCGGCGGCAGGGCCTGGCGGGGTTACTTTCCGGTCGGCGACGAGCTCACTTCAGGACGGCCGGACCTGAAGGAGGGACTGTACTTCGGCGCTGAGTTGCGCGACGACGATCCGCGGGTGCTGGCCGGACTCCCGCTGCATGGTCGCAACCTCTTCCCGCGCCAGGTGCCCCGGCTGCGCACGCTGGTACTTACCTACCTCGACGCGCTCACGAGCGCCGGGCAAGCCGTGCTCGCCGGCATCGCGTTGAGTCTCGGCCTGGATGCCTCTTACTTCGCCACCGGGTGCACTGCAGACCCGACGATCTTGTTCCGGATCTTTCACTACCCTCCGTCGCCGCCAGACGAGGACAGCTGGGGAGTGGGCGAGCACACCGACTACGGGCTCGTAACGCTGCTGGCCCAAGATGACAGCGGCGGCCTGCAAGTCGTGTCCCCGGACGGCTGGGTTGACGCCCCGCCGATACCGGGGACGCTGGTGTGCAACATCGGCGACATGCTGGACCGGCTGACCGGCGGCTGGTACAAGTCGACACCGCACCGGGTCCGCAACCTCAGCGGCCACGGCCGGCTGTCGTTCCCGTTCTTCCTCGATCCAGGATTCGCCGCCGAGGTACCGCCACTGCCGGACCGCGCCGCTGCTTCCGAGGACGGCAGCCGCCGCTGGGACGGCCAGGACCTGCGAGCATTCGCCGGCACTTATGGCGACTATCTCCTCGCCAAGGTGTCCAAAGTTTTCCCGCAGCTCAGCCGTGACGCCCTGGGCTAGCTCATGCGCTCGGTCTAAGAGAGTCAACGGAACGCTGAGGCAGGACATGCCGAGTATGGACCTGAGTAGTCGCCTCCGGTCATCGCAGGCCCGTCGACACCGTGAGCGCGCAGGGCACTGCGATGCTGCTGCCGCTGATCTTTGGCGCCGTCGGTGTCGCTGTGGCGGTCGCCGGCATCGTCACCATGATCGGGAGGTAGCTCCGCGAGGCCCTTCCTGGCCGCGCGCTGGCCGGTGGAATACTCGCGACTAACAGGAAGGGCCTCATTGCGCTATACCGGCAGTGTGTCGAATCCGTTTGTGCAGAGCATGGCTCATAACTTCGAACAGGCGCTGCGGCTGATGGAGGCGGCGCTGACCGACTGCCCCGACGACCTGTGGCAGACGGACTTGTGGCCGGACGAGGCGCCTACGGGTCCGGCGCCGCACGGGGGGTTGCACGGCTCGGCTCCCTGGTTCCTCGGCTACCACGCGCTGCTGACGCTCGACTATGACCTGGCTGCCGAGTTCGAGCCGTGGGCACCGCCGCAACCGTTTGACGAAAACACCTTCGCCTACCCCAACCGCAGGTTCACGAAGCCCGAGCTTCTCGGGTACGTCGACTGGTGCCGCGGCCGCGTCCGCCAGACTCTCGACGGCCTCACGGAGGAAATGGCCGCTCGGCCACTTCCTAGGGCCCATCGATACCACGGCATGCTGTTCGCGGTGATTGTCGGCAGCATGCCGCTGCACGTCGTTGAGCACGCCTCCCAGATCCGTCAGTTCCTCACCGCCGCGGGCGTCACAGTGCAACCCATGCCCGGTGACCGTGGGTACACGGGTTGACCGTCATGGTGATCCGGCAGATGCTGACCGGCGACCCAGGTGACCTGACCCAGCTCGCCGAAGTCGTCGGCCCCGAGCTGTCATTGGCACCTGTAGCCATGCCCGTGCGCTGTCCGCGGCATGAGCGCGCTCGAGTCTGGTCTTACGATCCAGGGATGCTTATGACGCATGGCC
>JASHOE010000064.1 GCA_030041275.1 Streptosporangiaceae bacterium | reverse complement strand
CTCCCCGCTTCGCGGCGAGCGTCGGGTACGGCCCACTCTGATTGCCGCCCGTGTAGGTGGAGGGGATGGTAAACGTGGCGGTGGCCTGGTTACCGGTGCGCGGCGCGAAGTTGACGTCGGCGCCACCACCGCCGTTGGTGCCGAGCCAACTGTCCGGCCCAAGGAAGAACAGGCCAGCAGTGGGCAGGTCTGGCAGGCCAGCGCCGGGCGGCGCGCAGCCCGAGACTTGACACGTACCACCGCGCCAACAGGGGCTGCATCCGGGCAGACGCTGATCGACCCGTCGGCTTGCGCGCCCCCACCAGGCGCGGCGGGTGAGGAAGCACACCCGGCTACCGCAGATGCGTGCGCCGATGTGGCGGCACCCGGCGCAGTCGCCAAGGGCGCAGTCGAGGACGGCGCGACAGCCCGCGTGCTCGACTGGTCCGCCGCCTTCGGGCGCGCGCGGGCGAGCTAGTTGTCGGCGCGCCAGCGGAGCAGGCGGCAACCACCGCGGTCAGGGCGCAGGCTGCGCCGCATGCAGTAACCAGTCGCAGCGTGAACTAGCCGCGGAGATGGCTTGTAGTGGTGGGCCGGGCGCTGCGGTCTTCGGCTCACCGGGCGAGCGAGAGGGGCGCAAGGACGGGCTAGCGTGGTGACCTTGCCGAGGATAGGCCCTTCACCAGCGCGGCGGTCGCAAGGTTCCAGCGGCGGTTCATCGATGCGCTGGAAGTGCCCAGCCAGCCGGCGGTCTCTTGCAGGATGAGACCCTGCGCTACCGCCAGGAGGATGTGCGCGATGTCAGCCGGGTCACCGGCGATGATGCCGGCGTCGATGCAGCGGCGAACGCGTGCCACGATGAACTCGCGCACGGCAGCGCCTGCCTGGCGCTCGCCGGGACCGGGGTCGAACTCCGCGAAGGCTCTCGAGAACATCAGGCGAGACAGGGCCGGATTATCTCGGGCGAAGTCGCGTAGCACCGGCATGACTGCCACCAAATCGGCGCGCGGGTCGGCACTGGTGGCGAGCTCGTCGAAGCGCTGGTAGAGCATTCGGAAGCCTTCGAAGAACAACTCGCGGACCAGTCCGGCCTTGTCGCCAAACAGCTCATAGACAGCGGGGGTAGAAGTCCGGGCTCCCGCGGCGACCTTTCGAGTGGTGAAACCAGCGACTCCCTCGGTTGTCAGCATGTCCACGGCTGCCTGAAGTACCCGATCCCGCAGCTGTGGGGTGCGCTGCTTCGGTCTGGGCATGCGCTGATGCTATCGGGGCGATGTCACGATTGCTCAGCGTGCAAACAGGCCGACGAGACACTCATGCAGGTCTTGCCGCAGCCGTTGCGGTGGCCAGGTCACGCTGAGAGAGGGCGGCGTAGTCTGCGGCGATGGCGTCATGAAGGGCCGCGAGGGCAGCCTGTCTCGCTCGCAGCTTGGTGGCTTTGTGGGCGTCGAGGTCGAGCTTGGTCAGGTCCCGCGCGATGGCGCGGACGGTGTCCCAGATGTCAGCAGGCTCGCAGACACGGTCGAGGAATCCCGCCTCGACGGCGCTGTCCGGCTCGTATAGCTCGGCCAGGATGGTCGCCCGGTTGAAGTGGGCGGGGGTGAGGCGCTGGCGGCAAATCTCGACCGCTGGCCGCGGCAAGGTGACGCCGATTGCGACCTCGTTGGCGGTGATCTTGTAAGGTCCCGCGGCACCAACTCGGTAGTCGCCGGCCAGCACGAGGAAGGCGCCCATGGCTATCGCGTGCCCGGTGCATGCAATTACGACGGGCCGCGGGTACGACAGGACCCGCTCGGCCAGGTCGAAGCCGGCGCGCAGCATGCTGGACGCGGCGGATCCGCCCGCTCGGAGCACGGGCAGGTCGAACCCAGCCGAGAACACCCCCGGCCGGCCCGCCAGCACGACGACGACAGCAGCATCGTCCAGGGCTCGGTCGAGCGCCCGGCTGACCTCGTAGATCATCCGCAACGAAAGGACATTGACCTTGCCGTCGTCCATGGTGACCGTAGCGACCGAGTCCGCCAGCTGGTATCCGACCAGGGAATCCATGAGTCCTCCGAAATCGTCACACTGTTTCGAAACAACGTCACGATATCAGGAACCGTCAGCTGACTGGCTGTCAACTGCCGTCGGCGGTCGCCTTCCATTGTGGTCTGCGGAGCCTGTCCATGAGCATCGGCGGAAGAACCCCGATGGTGAGAATCCCGGCAAGTATCAGCACCGCATAAACAAGCGGGTCGGAGTGGCCGAACTGCGACGGCGGGACGAATCCGATTACTAGCGCGGCGGCGGCCGAGATAACTCCGGTCAGGCACAGCAAGCGCAGCGCTGGCGCTCGGTAACCGCGCGCGTGATCTGGCTGCGAGCGGCGCAGCCTGATCGCCGCGATGAACATCAACACGTACATGATCATGTACACCTGCGTGGCCATCACGGCGAAGATCCAGTACGCGTGCGAGACGCTCGGGATGAAGGCATAGAGCAGCGCTATGACCGTGATCACGACGCCCTCGGCGGCCAGAATGCGCACCTCGATGCCCTGACGGTTGACCCGCTGAAAGTAGGGAGGGAGGAAACCCTGCTGGCGCCCGATCTTCAGTAGCCCTTCGGACGGCCCGTCCAGCCAGGCCAACATCCCGGCGAGCGCCCCGGCCGCCAGCGCGATCGCGATAACCGGCACACCGAACGCCACCCCGAAGTGGGTCAGAAGCC
>JASHOE010000001.1 GCA_030041275.1 Streptosporangiaceae bacterium | reverse complement strand
GGTCCTTGCTCTCCGGGACGACCCGCGCGGCCAGCAACACGGCGAGCAGGCCGACCGGGATGTTGATCCAGAACACCCAGCGCCAGCTGAGCTGGACCAGGCTGCCGCCGATCACCGGTCCGAGCGCAGCGCCCAGAGCGCCGAGCGCCGACCAGGTCCCGATCGCCTTGGCCCGTCCGGCCGCGGGCACATTGGCTAGCAGCAGCGACAGCGAGGCGGGCACCATCAGGCCGGCCCCGGCGGCCTGGATAATCCGCGCCGCGATCAGCTCAGGCACCCCAGGGGACAGGCCGCATAGCGCCGACCCAGCCGTGAAGCCGATCAAACCGGCGACGAAGATGCGGCGGCGACCGATCCGGTCTGCCCACCGGCCGGCCGGAACGAGCACGGCCGCGAACACGATCGTGTACGCGTTCAGCACCCAGGACAGTGAGGCGAGGCTGGTGCCGTGGTACTGGCGGCCTATGTACGGGAACGCCAGGTTCACGATGAACAGATCGAGACTGGACATAAAGACCGCCAGGGCCAGGACGCCGACGATCACGGTCACCTGCCTGGCAGTCCGGCGAGCGTCATCCGGCGGCCCGAGACGGTCCTGACCCAGGTTGTGAGTCACCAGGTCGGTGGTCCCGGCAGTACGGATTCTCATGATCGCCCCTGGGTTAGTCCGAAATCTGGACCCACTCTACTTCGGCGAGCTCCTGTCCGTCCAGTTTTCGGACTAACCTGGTAGGCTGCGGTTATGACGGCAGTAGCAGCCCAGCCGCGGGAGTGCTCAGTGGCGCGGACGCTGGAGATCGTTGGCGAGAAATGGGCCCTGCTCGCTCTGCGCGAGGTGTTCTTGGGTAATCGCCGGTTCGACGAGATGGTCCGCCGGATCGGCGCCCCGCGGGACACGCTCGCCGCGCGGCTGCGCTCCCTGGTCGGTGCCGGGATCCTGGAGCGGCGCCAGTACAGCGAGCATCCCGCGCGATATGAGTACCGGCTGACGACAGCCGGCCAGGAGCTGTACCCGGTGATCCTCACGCTGATGCGCTGGGGCGACGAGCACCTCGCCGAGGGCGGACAGGCTCCCATGGTTCTCGAGCACGCCTGCGGCCATCGCCTGGTGGCCCAGGTTGTGTGCGAAGCCTGCGGCGAGGCAGTGCAGCCGCGCTCCGCACGACCGGTCACGGCTCGATCTGAGGCTTAATCACAGCCAGGGGGCCTTCGCGACGCATTGAGTCCAGCGGCCGTCGACAGCTCGGGCAGGAGAAACTTGTTGAATGCCAGCTGACCGGGACGTGCAGGCGTTCGATGCTCGAGCAGCTTGGTATGAGTCCGGTCGGCACGGGCGGTTGCACAGGGAGATTTCCGATCGCGTAGTGGAGCTTGCCCTGAGCCAGGTGCCAGCGCCGCGGCGCGTCCTCGATGTGGGCTGCGGGACCGGTTACGCCCTGCGGCAGCTCGCTGCCAGGCTGCCGCAGACGGGCGTTTTCCTCGGCGTCGACGCGGCCCCGAAGATGGTTGAGACGGCCAGGTCAGCCTCGTCCGATCTGCGGCTGACCTTCGTGCGGGGAACAGCCGAGCGGCTTCCCGCTGACGACAGCGGCTACGACCTGGTGATCAGCACCACCTCGTTTGACCACTGGGCAGACCAGGCCACCGGCGTCCGCGAGTGCACCCGCGCCCTCACGCCGGGCGGAACCCTGGTGCTGACCGACCAGTTCTCGAATCTGCTGTGGCCGACAATGCTGGGCAGCCGCCGCGGCAAGGCCCGCACCAGATCCCGTGCCACCAGGCTGATCACCGCCGCGGGGCTGCGCGGACCGCGGTGGCACCCCTGCTACGCGGTCATCATCCAGAGCGTCACCGCAGTCAAATAGCGGACTGCGGGGGAACTCAGCGATCCTTCAGAGACCCTCCAGGGACGACGGTTACCGTCCGGTACATGGAGGAGTTCAGAGCCCGGCGCGTCGTTGACTCGCTTCGCGACCATGGCGTCAATGCTCACCTGCTCCGCGGGGCCGATGGCAAGTTCGGTATTCGCCTGCCACTGCGCGGCGGGCGCGAGGCCGAGTGGGACAGCGACGGGACGTCCAGCCTCAAAGCCCGGGTCATGCGCGATGGAGTGCTGGTCGGCTATGTGCCCCGGATCGAAGGCTCTGAGGACTTTGACGAATCCCGCATCGTTGACGCCATCATCCGCACTGACTACGACCAGCCGGTCGCGCACCAGCGCGCCGTCGCGCCGACCCTTGCCCCGGCCCTCCCACGAGAAGGCGGCGTATTCCGGCGCTTCCTCGACGGCTTCCGATACCGGTTACCTAGCCCTGGCCGACGAATTGCGCCTCGAGATCACGGCAAGGAGAACAGGACCATGACACCGCAGCAGAAGGCACTGATGGCTGAGCTTCGGACTGCCGACTACCCGGCCACCTGGAAGCTCAGCGCGAGCGCGGCTGACGACAAGCTCGTGGCCGGTGCCACCAGATCCGGAGCGACCGGAGCCTCACAGCACCTTGCCCGGATTCATGATGCCATCCGGGTCGAGCGCTCGCTTGATCGCGTGATGTACGGCCATCGACTCGGGGCCTAGTTCCTCCGCGAGCCAGCGACGCTTGATGACGCCGACGCCGTGCTCGCCGGTCAGCGTGCCGCCGAGCTCGAGCGCCGCGCGGAAGATCTCGTCGGCCGCGGCCCACACCGGCGCCGGCACGGCCGGAGGCCCCCGTTCGAAGACAAACAGCGGGTGCAGGTTCCCATCGCCGGCGTGCGCCACGGTCGCGATGAACACATCGTGCCGGAACGCCGCCCGCTCGATTCGCTGCACCATGTCGGGCAGCCGAGTCCGGGGTACGCAAACGTCTTCGGTCAGCGTCGCGCCGAGCCGCTCGAGCGCCGGATAGGCCAGCCTGCGCAGTTCGAGTAGCTGACGCGACTCGGCCTCGGAATCAGACACCTCCGCCGTGGTCGCGCCTTCGCGTTCGCAGCTGTCCCGCATGAGCGCGACAGCTGCATCGGCCTGCTCGCCGTCGTCTTGCGCGATCAGCAGCGCCTGCACGTCGGCACCGAAACCCGTGTTCTTCCACTGGTCGATCGCCCGCAAAGTGGCGGAGTCCATCAGCTCGAGCAGACTGGGGCGCTGCCGGGCGGCGAGGATCGCGCCAACCGCGCGAGCCGCGGCGCCGAAGCTGGGGAAGCCGGCCGCGAGCGTCGGCGGATAGGTCGCGGGCCGCGGCCGTAGCCGCAGCGTTGCCGAGGTAATCACGCCAAGGGTGCCCTCCGAGCCGACGAACAGGCCTGTCAGGTCGTAGCCGGTGACACCCTTCACTGTGCGCCGGCCAGTGCGCAGGATCTGGCCGCCGGGCAGCACCACCTCAAGACCGAGGACGGAATCGCGAGTGACGCCGTACTTCACGCAGCGCAGTCCGCCGGCGTTGGTCGCGAGGTTGCCACCGATCGTGGAGATCTCGAAGCTGCTGGGATCCGGAGGGTACATGAGGCTGTGGCGGGCTGCCGCGCGGTCGACGTCGGCGTTCAGCACTCCGGCCTCCGCCACGATGATCTCGTTGCGGGCGTCCAGCTCTCTGATCGCGGTCAGGCCCGCGGTCGACAGCACGAGGCAGCCGTCTGTCGCCGTCGCGCCGCCCGCGAGGCTAGTACCACCGCCACGCGGTACGACCGGGACGAGGTGGCGCTGAGCCCATGCGAGCGCGGCAGCGACATCGCCGGTTGTGCTGGCCAGGACGACACAACGCGGGTGGCCGGGGTCGACCGCCGGAGTCTCGTCGCGCCGGTAGGCCTCCGTGGCATCGGGATCGCTGAGGACACGGCCATCGCCCACGACGCTGCGCAGCTCGTCTAGCGCGTTGCTCATCATGCTGCCTGTTCTCTCGCCGGCTGCGGCCCATTATCACTAGCGAAGCGCACGCCGGCTGATCGCAAACTAGCGCTCTAGCCGGGCCGAGGCGAGCAGTGAACCGTCGTCCACCAGCCAGATCGCGGCCTCCCGGTCGCGGCGGTCCGTCACCAGGGTGGGCGCGCAGCCCGGCAGGATGGCCCGGTGGTACTCCATCTCGGCCACGGCCGGCACCCAGCCGCTGATCGCCAGCTCGTCCTCGACGGCTGCCCAGTGCACGGCGTTGTTGACGTGCCCGGCCAGATCGAAGTCGGCGACTCGCAGTGGCCACGGCCGACTGTCTGCGCCGCTGTCCGGCCTGGGATGTGAAAGCCGGGCCGATACCGTGCGCCCGGTAGCCGATTCGCCGTACACCCGGAGGAAGTCGGCTGACAACGGCACGGACCGCCCGTCAGCCTGACTGACAACGACCCACACGGCCCGGGCCTGAACCGCGTCGCCGTCAGCACCAGACAGCGTTGTCGTCCGCTCGGCCCACCGTGGACCAGTGCCTGAGCAGTAGGTGGTCACGGATAGCCGGTCCCCCACCACGGGAAGCCAAGAGATGGCCAGCTCGTAGCGGCGCACCAGCCATAGCACCGGCTCGACCAGGCCGGAATCGACGAGGTCGTCTTCCGCGGCGGCCTGCAGGTACCGTGCCAGTGCGTCGAGCCTGAGCCGTCCGGAGGGTGTCACGTCGGCGGTGCGCACGACCCGGCGGGTCCTGTACACCCGCCCGCTGGCCGGCCCTGGCACAAACGGCGGCGGGAACGAGTCCATCCCGGCATTGTCCAGGACGCGTGCCAGACCAGCCCGCCATGGGGTCGCGGGCATGACGTAATAACAGGGCAACCATGCCCAGCCGGGCGCGGCGAGCGCCCGCCATACGGTATGAAAGAGGCCATGAAACCGGCCGAGCTCCAGCTCCTCACCTCGCTGGAGGACCATCACTGGTGGTACCGGGAGCGTCGCGCCATCCTCGCCAGGCAGCTGCGGCACGTGCCAGGCACCGGGCGGGCCCTGGACATCGGGGCAGCTGGCGGCGGCAACACCAGGGTGCTCCAGGCACACGGCTGGCAGGCAGTCGCGCTCGAGTACTCCGATTCGGTGGCGGACGTGGCCAGCGCGCGCGGAATCAGCGCCATCCGCGCGGACGCGAGAGACCTGCCGCTGGCCTCTGCTTCGTGCGGGCTGGTCACGGCGTTCGACATCCTCGAGCACATCGATGAGGACTATCTCGCGGCGGCCGAGATCGCGAGAGTGCTGCGGCCTGGCGGCATGGCGCTCATCGCGGTGCCGTGCGACATGGCCCTCTGGTCCGCCCATGACGACGAGGTCGGGCACGTACGCCGGTACGACAGGGCCGGGCTCGTCGCCCTGATCCAGAAGGCCGGGCTGGCGGTCGAGCAGATCTGGAGCTGGAACGTCCTGCTGCGGCCGGTCGTTGCGCTGCGCCGACGGTCGTCCACCGGCAGCGACCTGAGCGAGGTGCCGCCGCTGGTGAACGGGATGCTGACCTCAGTCATCGTGGCCGAACGCTACCTGCCGGTCAGGTCCCTGCCGGGCGTGTCGCTTTTCTTGCGCGCCCGCCGCCCCTAGTGTCGGCCGGCATCCTCAGGTCACCGATCGGATCGGCTCGCGCGTCGGCTGCTGCGCAGAGACCGGCCACCTCTGGCCCGTGGGTGAGGGCGGCCAGCTCGACCTGGTTACCTGTCGCTTGTGCTGCAACACAAGCATGCCGCTCGAGCCCTTGTTACCACGGGCTTCGCGCCTGCACTGCGCCGGTGACGGTGTCTGAGTAGATCCCGGCGCGATCCCAAGAGCCGGTCACGTGCTGTGCTGTGTCCTAGCACAAGCCGACGGCAGTCAGGGTTGGCCTGCGGCCCGACGACGCTCGCCGCCACGACTGCAAGCATGTGTGCAGGTCCGCGACGGCAACTCCGGGAGGCGCGATGAGCGAGAGCCCGGCGTCCGGGTGGCCGCGGCCGACCCGTCCGCGGCTGTCTGCACGCTCCGCCTACGCCATGCACGCGCTGGTGGCTCCTCGCAAGCCTTACCGCTGGCTCGCTGCCCGGCTCGAGCGACACCCGCTGCTGCGCCGCTGGTTTACCGCCGCCGAGCGGATTACCAAGCAGGAAATCTTCGGCTGCCAGATGTGCGGCCAGTGCGCGCTGCCGGCGACCGGATACGCCTGCCCGATGACCTGTCCCAAGCAGCTGCGCAATGGTCCCTGCGGCGGCGTATCCCCGACGGGTCAATGCGAGGTCCACCCGCAGATGAGGTGCGTCTGGCTGATCGCCTACGAGCGCGCCGAGCAGGCCGGTCATGGCAGCGACCTGGACCTGCTGCAGCGGCCGGTCGATCGCCGCGAGAGCGGGCACAGCTCCTGGGTGAATTACTGGCAGGGCCGCGACGAGGACCTGTGGGCCGCCGCGACGCAGAACGATCCGGCCCCGCTGCTCCCTGGCGCACCAGCGGGAGTGGCGCGATGAGCCTGCCCACCGTGCCAGGAACGGTCGGCTCCGTGCCCGCCGGGCAGACGACGCCAGCCAGTGAGGCGATGCCCGCTACTGGGACCGTGCCCGCCAGCGGCCTTCG
>JASHOE010000063.1 GCA_030041275.1 Streptosporangiaceae bacterium | reverse complement strand
TTCCCGGCACCGGGCGAGGCGGTCCCGCCGGACCTGCCCCGGCTCGGTTCGGTCCGCCACCTGCCGGGGTGGCGCGGGCCCGCATGGCGGTGCCCGCTCCGGCGGTGCCCGGCGCGCGCCCCGAGGCCGAAGGGGCGTCGATCACCCGGTCCAGCGGCGTCATGGCAATCGGCACCCTCGGCTCGCGGCTCACTGGCTTCCTGCGCACCATCGCGCAGTCCGCCGCGCTCGGCGTGGGGGGCATCGCGGCCGCTTACAACCTGTCCAACACGCTGCCGAACGCCGTCTACTACGTGGCCCTCGGCGGCATCCTGACCAGCGTCATCGTGCCGCTGATCGTGAATGCCCATAAGCGGGACGGCGGCCGCAGCGACGCATACGAGCAGCGAATGTTCACGCTCGTCACGGTCGCCCTGGCGGGCATCACTTTGGTCGCCATGGCGCTCACTGTGCCGATCCTTCACCTGTATGCCGGCAGCAAAATCTCGCACTCGCCCGCCACGATGCACCTGGCCGTAATCTTTGCGCTGTTCTTCATCCCGCAGATCTTCTTCTACGGGATCAGCTCGCTGATCGGCGCGATCCTCAACTCGCGCGGCAGCTTCGCGGCACCGATGTGGACCCCGATCGTGAACAACGTGGTCGTCATCGGCGTGCTCGGACTGTTCGTCGCGGAGGCCGGGCTGCGCAAGACCCCGGCTACGCTCCCCGGGCACGAGGTGGTGCTGCTCGGGCTCGGCACCACCCTCGGCATCGTGGCGCAAACGCTCGCCCTCGTGCCCGCCATGCGCCGAGTCGGCTTCCGCTGGCACCCGCGCACCGACTTCCGCCGCCTCGAGCTCGCAGAGATCGGGCGGATGGCGGGCTGGATGTTCGGGTACGTCGGGACCACGTTTATAGCGCAACTCGTCACCACCAGGCTCGCCGGCGACGCAACCACGTCCGGCGTCACCGACTACACCTACGCGTGGCTGCTGTTCCAGCTGCCGTACGCGGTGGTCGGTATCTCGGTTATCACGGCGCTTCTGCCACGGATGAGCGCCCACGCCGCGGAGCGTCGGTACCGGCTCGTCCGTCAGGACTTCTCGACCGGCGTGCGGCTAGCCGCGGCCATCGTCGTGCCGTGCTCCCTCGTACTCGCGGTGCTCGGGCCGTCGCTCGGTGAGCTGTTCCTGGGGCACGGCCGGACGTCGTCGGCCGACGGCAGGTATATCGGCCTCGTGTTCGCGGTGTTCTGCCTCGGGCTGCTGCCTTACATGATGTTCCAGCTTCTGCTTCGGGTGTTCTACGCGCTGCACAACAGCAAGACCCCGGCGATCATCGGCCTGGTCACCATGATCGTCAACATCGTGGCCAACATCATCGCTCTCGACTCGCTGCCGAGCAGCAGGGCGGTGGCGGGCCTCGGCGTGGGCTTCGGCCTGGCGAACCTGGTCGGCTCCGTCATCGCGTGGCGCATCCTGAGCCGACGGCTGCACGGCCTCGACGGCTACTGGATAGGTAGGTCTCTTGTCCGCATGCACGCTGCCGCCATCCCCGCCGCTCTGCTCGCCGTCATCGTCGTACTCCTGACCGGCAACGCGTTCGTTGTGGTCATCATCGGGGGCGGCCTGGCGCTCGGCATGTACTTCATATTCGCCCGTGCACTGCGGATCGACGAGCTCACTAGTCTCACTCGGACCGTTATGGCCCGGCTCGGCCGGTAACGGTTTGCAGCCAGGTCGACACAGGGCAGCCCTCGCGGGCCCTGGCGGCCTAGCATGGAGGGCAGCACCATAGTCCGCGCGCACTGTGATGCCTGCGACCGTTGCTCACCCACGGCACGCGAGAGGAGGTTCGAGGGCTCTCGCGCCTTTGTCCCGTAACTATGAGCACGTTCACTTCAGACCCTGGCACAAGGCTTGGCGGCCGGTACCGCCTCGAAGACCGGCTAGCCGAGGCCGGCGGCTGGTCAGCCTGGCGCGCGATTGACGAGATCTTGGCGCGGCCGGTCAGCGTGATCACCTTCGTGGCTGGGTTCCCGCGGCTTGAGCAAGTGGTGACCGCCGCCCGGGCCGCGAGCAGGCTCACCGACACCCGGCTGACCCAGGTGTTCGACGTGGAGGACAGCTGGGATCACGGTTACATCGTGCTGGAATGGCCGGTCGGCGACACACTGGCCGACCTGCTCTCGGAGGGCTCCATCGAGCCGCACGCGGCGGCCAGAATCGTGGCCGAGGCGGCCAGCGCGCTGTCGGGCGCCCACGCCGCCGGGCTCGCCCACCTCTGCCTGCGCCCAGATGCCATCAGGTGGACTGCAGGCGGCGGAGTCAAGGTGACCGGCCTCGGCATCGACGCGGCGCTTTCCGGGGTGATCGCTGACGATCCCGAGCTCGCGGATACCAGGGGACTCGGCCAGCTGCTGTATGCCGCGCTGACCGGACTTTGGCCAGGCCCGGACTCCCCCGAACTGCCGCCCGCGCCGCTGGTCAACGGTGAGCTGACCCGGCCGGGCCAGGTGCGATCCGGTGTGCCGACAGCGCTAGATGAGGTGGCCGGGCGCGCACTCGCCCTGCCGGGCTTCGACACCGAGGCGGCGTATCAGACGCCGGCCGAGCTCGCGGCGGCGTTGTCAGCTGCGATTCCGCCGGTCCAACTGCCGACGGTGGCGATGCAGCGCGGCCGCCGGGATGCTGACCGGACGCGTGCTAGCTGGCCGACGGGACCGAGTCCAGCCGGCTACCGGCAGGCTCAGTCGGGTCGTTCCTTCCCCTCGTCGCCGCGTCGCAGTCCAGTCCGAGTGGCGGCCGTAAGCGCGCTGGTGCTGGTTGCTGCCGCAGGAGCCAGTGCGGCGGCTGTGCACCTGCTGCACAAGTCGCCGAGCACGGCCGCGTCGAGCAAGTCTCCGGCCGCCAAGCCGTCGGCATCGAGCCAGGCGACCGTGATCGCCCCGGTCGCGGCCAGCGGGTTCGACGCCCTGAATCCGAACGGCGATCCAGGCGACGAGAACAGCAACGAAGCTGCGAACGTCCTCAGTGGCAATGCGGCTGGCTGGAGCACCCAGGTATACGACGGCGGCAGCAGCGGGCCGAACCCAACGTTTGGCAACCTCAAGGCCGGGACCGGATTCATCCTTGACCTAGGTGGGCCGACGACAGTCAAGTCCGTGACAGTGACATTTGGCTCCGTGCCTGGCGCGGACGTGCAGATCAGGGTCGGCGATTCCAGTACCCGGAGCCCGGCGAACCTGGCTGCCATGCGAATCGTCGCTTCGGCCGACGACGTGTCCGGCAGTCACACGTTCACTTTCGAATCAAGCGTTACCGACCGGTACATCGTGATCTGGTTTACGAAGTTGCCGCCTGAAGCGACCACCCCTGACAAGTTCATGGCGCAGATCTTCAGCGTGGCCGTACGCGGGACCTCCTGAACTGCCACTGCCTGTGCGGCTGCTCGCTGCTCTGCGTGACGGGAAGCTGACGGCGGTCACAGCCGACCCGCTCAGGTTTGCCATGATGAGGTGATCAGCACCGGGCGCCGCTTGCTAGCGCACAGCGGCTAGTGCAGCGCGGCCTACCGACCGGGGGAGGTAGCGACGGATTCGCACGACCAGCAGCCCGAGCGCTACGCCCTGCCGGAGCAGCGCAGACCGGACGCCCAGCCAGTGGCAGCCAAGGACGGCGGCCCTTCCGACGCTGAACTGCTGCGCAGGCACGTAGCCGGCGATCCGGACGCCTTTGGCGAGCTATTCCGGCGGCACAGGGACCGACTGTGGGCGGTCGCGATCAGGACGTTGGGCGACCCGGAGGAGGCCGCCGACGCCCTGCAGGACGCCATGATTGCGGCGTTCCGGCGGGCTGACAGCTTTCGTGGCGACTCGGCAGTGACGACCTGGCTGCACCGAATTGTGGTCAATGCCGCGCTTGATCGGATGCGCCGACGGTCCGCCCGGCCGACGGCGGGTGCCGAGGACGAGGAAGCCCTTGACGCGCTGGCCAGCGCCAGCGGCCCGCTGTCCGATCCATCCGGCGCGAGCGACACCGCGATCGACGTCCGCGCCGCGCTTCAGCAGCTCGTGCCCGACCAGCAGGCTGCGCTGGTGCTGGTAGACATGCTGGGCTACCCCGTCGCCGATGCCGCGCAGATTCTCGGCGTGTCGGAGGGTACGGTCAAGAGCCGGGCGGCACGCGGCCGGGCCCGGCTGCTGCCGAGGCTAGAGCACCTGCGCTCGGGCCAGATCCCGGAGCAGAGCCGGGGGAACCAATCCGCGGCCCGGCGCGTCCTACCTGCGCGGGAGGGGGGTGATGACCAGTCATGACCCGACACGCCAGCACGGATCAGCTTGCCAGCCTCGCCGTGGGTGAGCTCCGCAGCCGCAAGGCCGCCCGGATCACCGCTCACGTGGCTGGCTGCGCGCAGTGCACGCACGTGAGCCAGGAACTCGCTGAAGTGCCCGTTGTGCTCGCCGCCGCCCCCTATCCGCCGCTGCCTCACACGGTTGATGTCCGGATTGAGGCTGCTCTCCGGATCGAGGTGAATCAGCGCCTGAGCATCGCTCCGGGGAGCGAAGCGCACCGGCGTGATCTGCCCGTCCGCAGCCGACGCCAGCGGGGCTGGACGACCCGGGGCGGCTGGCACCTACCTGGCCTGTCCGTTTCCGCGACCCGCTTGGTCGGCGCGGCAGGCGCGCTGGCTCTTATCGGCGGTGGCGGCTATCTCCTGGCGAGCAACCTTCCCGCGGGGGTGGGGACGAGCTCATCTTCCTCGGCATCCGTGCCTAATCAGGCTCAGACGCTGACCCAGGGGCCTAGCGTCACCTACGGCAGCCCTGGATCGCAACACACGGTCGACTCCGTCAGCTCCAGCACCAATTTCCAGCCATCTCAGCTGCGCAGCCAGGCACTCGGTGCTTATCACGAAGCTGAGCTGAAGGGCGAGGCGGGCACGTCCTCGTCCGGCGGCGCGAGCGCACCCACCACCATGACCCCGCTCAATAACAGCGCTGCCGCCGCTGGAGGCGCCGGGAGCCGGCTCGCTGGCTGTATGGACGCGATCGGGGCGGGGCGTACCGTGCTACTGATCGACAACGCGAGGTATGACGGCCAGCCGGCGACGATCACCATCATCGCGGGCACCGCCACGAGCCAGGCCGAGGTCGTCGTGACCGCCAGCACGTGCTCTGCGAGCTCTCCGGACGTGCTAGCGCGTGCCCCGCTCGGCCATCTGTAACCGGCGCCCAACGGCGCCTGGGCCGTCCTGGCAGGGAATCTCGGAGCGTGTCCCGTGGTTATGCGGGTGCAGCCGGACAGGCAACCCCGGAAAGGGATTCACACTAGTGACCGACGTACGTGATGTGATCATCATCGGCTCGGGGCCGGCCGGCTACACGGCAGCGCTCTACGCCGCCAGGGCACGGCTTCAGCCGCTGGTATTCGAGGGCTCGGTCACCTCGGGCGGCGCGCTGATGAATACCACCGACGTCGAGAATTTCCCCGGTTTCCCCGACGGCATACTTGGCCCTGACCTCATGGACCAGCTGCGCAAGCAGGCCGAGCGGTTCGGCGCCGAGCTCGTCCCGGATGACGTCACCGAGGTCGATCTGTCTGCTACACCCAAGGTTGTTCGGGTTGGTGAGCATACGCACCTGGCCCGGACGGTCATCATCGCGACTGGCTCTGGATATCGCGAACTCGGCGTGCCCGGTGAGAAGCGGCTGTCCGGCCACGGCGTGTCGTGGTGCGCGACATGCGACGGCTTCTTCTTCCGCGAGCAGGACATCGCAGTGGTGGGCGGCGGTGACTCGGCGATGGAGGAAGCGACCTTTCTCACCCGGTTTGCGCGCAGTGTGACGATCATCCACCGACGTGACAGCCTGCGGGCCTCGAAGATCATGCAGGATCGGGCGATAGCAAACCCCAAGATCCAGTTTGCCTGGGATAGCGAAGTAGCCGAGATACTCGGCGACGACCGCGTCTCGGGACTACGGCTGCGAAACGTCAGCACCGGCCAGGAGAGCACCCTACCGGTGACTGGCCTGTTCGTGGCTATCGGTCATGACCCGCGCAGCGAGCTGTTCACCAGCCAGCTAGCCACGGACGAGGATGGCTACCTCCTCGTCCAGTTTCCGTCGTCGCGCACCGCCATCGAGGGCGTGTTTGCGGCGGGGGACGTCGTCGACAGGATCTACCGCCAGGCAGTCACGGCCGCCGGGACCGGCTGTTCGGCGGCGATCGATGCCGAGCGGTGGTTGGCCGAGCACAAGGACCGACAGGGTGCCGAGTCGGCCGCCGCGGCGGGCTCCGGCGTCTGACCATGACGGCGCTAGCCAGCGGGACTGGGCCCGCCCGAGGTGGGCCAGCGAACAGGCTCGGCCGAAGGGGCCGAGCGATATTCACAACGGGAAGGAAGTCCTAGAAGTGGGCGCAACCAAGGCAGTGACCGATGCGACCTTCGAGGCTGAGGTGCTGAAGGCCGGCAAGCCGGTCGTCGTTGACTACTGGGCCGAGTGGTGCGGCCCGTGCCGACAGGTCGCCCCGGTGCTCGAGGAGATCGCTAGCGAGCACGGCGAGAAGATAGACGTCGTCAAGCTGAACGTGGATGAGAACCCCGTCGTGACGCAGCGGTACGGCATCATGAACATTCCCACCATGAGCGTCTTCAAGGACGGTCAGGTGGTCAAGCAGATCGTCGGCGCCAAGCCCAAGGCTGCGCTGCTGCGCGATCTCGCGGATTTCATCTGATCGACTGAGCACAGCGCGTTCGCTCCGACCGGCCAGGGTGCCGTGACCTGGCCGGTCGCTTGCTCAGAGACGTCGCCCGGCCGCGGTTCGCCCACTGGAACTGGGTTCGACTCGCTCGGCAAGCCTACTGGCTGATTTGCTTCGCCAGCTCCGCGCTCCGCTACCAGCTGCGTGCCCCGTCAGCTCCTCCAGAGGCTGCTTGCCTCGCAGCGCCGTCAGGCCAGCCGTAGAGCTCGCTCGGGCTGCATCGAGCCAAGCAGCCGCTCTAGAGCTACCTCCACATCCTCCCGCCACGAGAGCGCGGTCTTCAGCTCGAGCCGGAGCCGCGGATAGCGGGCGTGCGGGCGCACCGTTTTGAAGCCCACCGCCAGTAGGTAGTCGACCGGGACGACGCAGGACGGCTGTGTCCAGTTCATGTCCCCGAACGCCTCGATCGCCTTAATGCCGCGGCGGGTGAGGTCCTTCGCCATCGCCTGCACGAGAACCCGGCCGAGGCCTCCGCCCGTGAATTCGGCCGTCACGTGCGCCGTCATGAGGAGCACTGCATCTGCGCTCACCGGACTGGTCGGGAACGCTGCGGTGCGCGGAGCGTAACTCGGCGGCGCGTACGTGACATATGCGGCTGGAGCGCCATCGACGTAGAGAATCTTGCCGCAACTACCCCATTCCAGGAGCACGTTCGAGATCCAGGCTTCTTTCTCAAGTGCAGGATCGCCTATCTCGAGGGCCCGGGCCTGGCTGACCGGATCGAGCTCCCAGAAGACGCACCGGCGGCATCGCGGCGGGAGATCATCAAGATTGTCAAGCGTGATGCTCGCGAGTCGGCGTGACACGTCGTTCCTTGCGGTCGGATGCCCTGCAGCCCAGACCGTCATGGCGGGAAGCTGCAACTGGGTGGATCTATGGCGGCAGTGCCGTTGGCCCATCCCGCGGCTCATCGTACCCAGGTCTGCACCTCGCTGACCCTCTTTGAGCAGGCTTGTTTACCCCGCAGGACGTTCGGCGCCACATCGTTTCACGTGAAACCATGCGTCGAAAGTGTCAGCTGCTCCGGGCCGACGAATCGTGGGTCTGGGTCTTGGCGGCCCGGCCAATCGCAGCGGCGAGCTCCGCGACATCTTCCTCAGCGGTGTCGAATGCGGTCATCCAGCGAAGGATCACGCTGTTGTCCGGAGTCTCCGACCAGACCTGGATGTTCCAGTCCTGCAGCAGGCGGTCGGCTAGGCGTCGGGTTACCTCGGTGAACACGCCGTTGGACTCGACCGGGTAGGCGATCCGGACGCCGGGCACCGTGGTCAGCGCCTCGGCGAGCTGCCTGGCCGCGGCGTTCGCGTGTCGAGCGCCGACAAGCCATCGATCCTCGTCGAGCAGGGCGTCGATCTGCGCGGCGAGGAACCGCATTTTCGACGCTAGCTGCATGATCTGCTTCCGAAGGTATTTCGCGCTCGCAGCTTGTCCGTCGGCCATCACCAGGACCGCTTCGACACCAAGCGCCCCGTTCTTGGTACCACCGAAGCTGAGTACGTCGGTGCAGGCGGCGATGTCGGCTAGCGAGCAGTCTAGAGATGCCACCGCATTGGCGATCCGGGCGCCGTCGAGGTACAGGAGCAGGCCATGCGAGCGGCCAAACTCCCGTAGCTCGCGCAACTCCGCGAGCGAGTAGCACGTTCCTAGCTCGGTCGCCTGGGCAATCTGGATCACTCGCGGCTGGGCCCTATGCTCGTCGCCGACGCCGTTGAGCTTGGTGGCCACCAAGTCGGGCGTAAGCTTCCCGTCTGGCGTCGAGACAGCCAGCAGTTTGCAGCCGAGGACGCGCTCTGGCGCGCCGCACTCGTCGACGTTCAGGTGTGAAGACTCGGCGCAGATGACCGCTTCATGCGGGCGCAACAGCAAGCTCAGGGCTAGGACGTTTGCGCCCGTGCCGTTGAACACCAAGTAGCCCTGGCTGGCTCCCGCAGCGCGACAGAGTCGAGCTATTGCCGCCTTCGAGATCTCGTCCTCTCCGTACGCGACGGCGTCGCCGGAGTTCGCCGCCGCGAGCGCGTCGAGCACAGCGGAGTGGATCCCCGCGTGATTATCGCTTCCGAATGTTCTGCTCACAGTTGTCGTCGCCACGGCTGGCTAGCCTAGGTCAGCGACCGTTAGTCCCGCCGGGTCGGGCTGAGCCCTGGCGACATGCTGCGGACGATCCGCTCTAGGTCGTCGAGCGTGGCGAATTCCACGACGATCTTTCCTTTGCGCTGGCCGAGCTCGACCTTCACCCGCGTCTCGAAGATGTCCGAGAGCCGGTCCGCAAGATCCTTGAGCGCTGGCGCGACCGGAGCCGCCCCCTGCCGACGCGCCTTCTTCTCCTTCTCCGGATGTGTGCCAAGCGCCACGATCTCCTCGACTGCCCGTACCGAAAGCCCCTCGGCGACGATTCGGTGCGCGAGTTCCTCCTGAGCAACCGGGTCCTCGACCGCCAGCAGTGCACGCGCGTGGCCCGCACTGAGGACGCCGGCTGCGACTCGCTTTTGGACCGCAGGCGGCAAGCTGAGCAGCCGGATGGTGTTGGAGATGTGTGGCCTGGACCGGCCCACGCGCCTGGCCAGATCATCGTGCGTGGCGGAGAAGTCATCGAGCAGCTGCTGGTACGCGGCCGCCTCTTCGAGCGGGTTGAGCTGCTCACGATGCAGGTTCTCGATCAGCGCGTTCCTCAACATCTCGTCGTCCGAGGTCTCGCGCACGATCGCCGGGATGACATCGATGCCAGCGACTCGGCTGGCGCGCCACCGCCGCTCGCCCATGATGAGCTCATAGCTCCCGCTGCCAGTACGGCGAACAACGACTGGCTGCAGCAGTCCGACGGTCTCGATCGACGCCGCCAGTTCGGCCAGCGACTCCTCGTCGAAGGCCTGGCGCGGCTGACGCGGATTGGGCACGATCGAGCCGACCGGAATTTCCTCCAGATAGGCCCCCGAGATCCGCAGCTGCGCTCCGGTCTGTGCTGGATCCTGCCCGCCTGCCAACGGCAGCGGCGGACCCGTCGGAATCAACGCGCCCAGGCCCTTGCCGAGCCCCCGCTTGGGTTGCGGCATCGTGATTCTCCTTGCCGTGCGGCCCTCAGTCCGTCTGTGCTTACCAGGGAGCGGAGGCTCGTGTCTCGTTCGGTGCTCATATTGCCAGGACCAGCCGACGCCTGCCCACGCGAATGAGCGTCATCCACAGGCCGATTCTCAGCGAACCACCCCCATCCACAGCCTTGCGCACATCGGGACACGCTCCACGGTGGTGCCGAGGAATCCGTCAGCGCGGCGAGCTGCCCACCCCAGCCCAGTTACGTCGAAGCGGGCATCTGGGCGTTACGTCCAGCAAGTTCCTTTGCAGCAGCCAGGTACGCAAGGGCCCCGGACGACCCGGCGTCATAAGTCATGACCGGCTGGCCGTAGCTGGGCGCCTCGGACACGCGGACGCTGCGCGGGATCACCGATCTCAGCACCACCGAGCCAAAGTGATCCCGCACCTCGTCCGCCACCTGCGAAGCCAGGCGCGTCCGGCTGTCGTACATGGTCAGCAAGATAGTGGTCACCGACAGCCCAGGATTCAGGTGGCTCCGGACGAGGTCGATTGTTCGCAGGAGCTGCTCCAGTCCCTCGAGGGCGTAGTACTCGCACTGGATCGGGATCAGCACCTCGGGAGCAGCAACAAGCGCATTGACGGTCAGCAGGCCGAGGGAGGGCGGGCAGTCAATGAAGATGTAGTCGATGTTGGATGCGTCGTAACCCGCGAGCGACCGTGCCAGCCGTGACTCGCGCGCCACCATGGGCACAAGCTCGATTTCGGCTCCGGCCAAGTCGATGGACGCCGGCGCGCAGTACAGGTGCGTGAAACCTTCCACCGGGCGGATGACCGCGCTCAGCGGCCGCTCCTCCACAAGGACGTCGTAGACGGACGGAACACCGGAACGGTGATCCACGTCCAGGGCGGTGGACGCGTTTCCCTGCGGGTCCAGGTCCACGACGAGCACGCGAGAGCCGTGCATGGCGAGGGCAGCCGCGAGGTTCACCGCGGTCGTCGTTTTGCCGACGCCGCCCTTCTGGTTTGCGATCGTGAGAACCCGGCATGACGAAGGCCGCGGCCATGCATCGCCGCCGGAGCGCGCCACCACCGCCGCCTGGGCGGCGCGGGCAATCGGCGTATCCGCGGACGCCGCTGGCGTAACCGGAAGGACCACTCGAACCTCTCTCTCGCCTACGTGCTCGCCGCCAGCAGTCCCTACCGGATCCCCTGAACCGTCTCGTGCTTCGCCGCGGCCAGCAGGGGAACGCGGAGCACCCGTTTCACGTGAAACACGCGCGAGAGCCTCCCGCACGCGATCCGGCACCGGGCCGCTGTGTACGGCTTCCCCTTCATCGCGTCCCTGCTCAGCACGCGCCGACTGCATCGGCGCACCGTCCCTCGCCGCTAGCCGCCCGCGAGGACTGTCCGCGGACCCTGAGCCTAGGCCACTACTCGCCGACAGGTTACCGAGATCGCGACGATCGTCTGCCCGGCTGCCAGCCACAAGCTCGCCTGCGCCCGGCCAGCCGAGGCCGTGCGCGTCCGTGGTCACGGTGGCCCCGATGACGCCTGTCCGCGCCTGCCAGTCACCGCCGACGTGGCGACGATGGTCACCCGCGCCGCCAGGTATGTCCGCTCGCGCCGCGGTTGCCGGACCCTCGGGCCAGCCGAGACCATGCGCCGAGTTCGTCATCGCGCAGCCACTCCTTGACGAGCCAGCGTTCTGCCCGGCCCGGATCGCGTCAAAATCGCCCAGCGGGACCTCGCGCCGGCGCGGGCGTCGCGAAGTCTGACCACAAGCCGATCACACCTGTGGTGCCCCTGGCTAGCGTCGGCGTGTCTACCCGCCGCCGCGCCTGCTATTCGGGCGTGACTTCCGCTTGCCTATAGGGCCGCCCCACTGCCCCGCACGGGCGCCATCCTGGCCGGGCACCGCCCGTCGGCCAACCGCGGCCCGCGATCCACCGGATCGACCCGTTGTAGTAGTAAATGACACCAATGTCGCCGTAATCGCGCCACTGGCGCTCGCCACCGTGATCACCCTGGCGTCACCGACCCCCAGCCGCGCCAGCACCGGCCTGGCGCGGGTCAATTCTGCCTCGGCCGAGGCGCCCTTCATCGCAAGAACACGGCCGCCGGGCCTGGCCAGGCCTGCGCTCAGTAGCGCAACCTTCTCCAGGGGCGCCACTGCGCGGGAGGTTACGACGTCAACGGCCATCTTTCCGGCGAGTTCTTCGGCGCGGCCGCGAACCACCTCAACGTTGCCCAGCCCCAGCTGCGCCACGCATTCCTGGAGAAATGCCACACGACGCGCCATCGGCTCCAGCAGCGTGACCTGGGACTCTGGCCGGAGCAGCGCCAGCACGATCCCCGGCAGCCCGGCGCCTGATCCGAGGTCCACGAGCGCGCACGCCGTCGGAAGAAGCCTGGCGATCACCCCGCAGTTCAACAGGTGGCGATCCCAGATCCTGGCTGCCTCGGCCGGCCCGACGATGCCGCGCTCGGTACCGACTCGTGTGAGCAGCCCGGCGTACTCCTTTGCCTGGGGAAGCGCCGCGCCGAACATGACCGCGGCCTCTGCCAACACGTCAGCATCGCCGTCTGCCGCGGAACCGTTCCCGGTCACCGTGATCGATGACATCCGCGCATCACGTCCCGTTATCCGCCGCTCTTCGAGCGCACCCCAGGCCACTGCCGACTATGCACGCACCCAGCGCCGCCCGCTGCGGGAGCTGGCCGAACCTGATCGGCCTCGAAGCTCAGCCGACCGGCAGCACGACCACGCGCCGGTCAGGCTCTTCGCCCTCTGACTCACTGCGCAGCCCGGCCGCCGCCACAGCGTCGTGCACGATCTTCCGCTCAAACGGATTCATCGGCCACAGCTTTTTCGGCTGCCCGGTGCGGCGAACTTCCTCTGCCGCGTCCTGGCCTGCCTCTGCCAGCTCGGCACGGCGGCGTTGCCGATAGCCGCCGACGTCCAGCATCATCCGGGTCCGGGCACCCGTCTGCTGATGCACCGCAAGCCTGGTTAGTTCTTGCAGCGCCTCCAGCACCTCGCCACGGCGCCCGACGAGCTCGCTCAGGGTCGCTCCGACTACGGAGACAACGGCGCGATCCCCTTCGACATCCATGTCGATGTCGCCGTCGAGATCGGCAACGTCAAGCAGCCCCTCGATGTAGTCCGCGGCAATCTCGCCTTCAAGCTCGAGGTCCGCGACCGTCGCGCGCGGCTGTCCGCTCGAGTCGCCGGCAGCCTCAGTGTCATCCCCGGCCAGTTCCTCGTCGAGTTCACCGGCGAGGACGCCGTCGCCACCGTCCTCAGCCGCAGCGCTCACGGCCAGGGCGGCACCGACCTCGTCCTCGGCGCCAGCGCCCGGCACCCCGTCGTCCTGCTGGCTCATGCCAGGCTCCTCCTCGAACCCATTCCGCCGACCGAAGACCGCGGCACGCCGCATGACGACCTGCCTGCCCGCATCGACCGCCAGCGGGCCGCTACCGCTTGCCGCCGGAGCGCTTGCTCCGCGATTGTCGCTGCGTCTGCCGTCTGACGAGCTTAACCTCGGGCAGCTCAGCCTGCTGCTCGGGCTCAGCACGTCCGCGTCCAAGCCGCCGGAGCACACTACTCGACGTCGACGAACCCGCGCCGGCCGACCCGTTGGCACTCGCCCCGTTCGACGCCGACCGACTCGGCCGCGATCCACTCGAGGCAGGCCGCGCCGCGGTGGCGCCGCCACTCTTGGCGGGCGCTGGGGCTCCGGCTGGCTTCTTGCCAGCATTCCGCACCGCACCGCCGCCGGTCAGTGCCCTGGCGGTCGCCGGGGCTGGCGCCGCAGTGGTGCCGTCGGCGGCCGGCGGGGTGTACGGGTACCGACGGCCCAGGATGTACTGCTGGCCCATCGTCCATACGTTCGTGGTCACCCAGTAGAGGACAAGACCGAACGGCCAGTACAGACCGGTAAGGGCGAACAGCGGCATGATGTACGTCATGTACTTCTGCGAGTTCGCCATCGGGTTGTCTGGCGTGGCGGCGGGCATCATGCCGCGCTTCTGACTCTGGCGGATCGTCAGGAACGTCGTCGCCATGCTGATCGCGACGAAGAGCAGGATCACCAGCTTGGCGTGCAGCGGCACGTGCGCGGTGCCTGTGAACAGCACCTTGTCGGCGATCGACGCGCCGAGGATCTTGGCATGGGTCCCGGCCACGACCATTGACTTCGGCAGCCCGTATTTCGGCGTGCCGCCGGTGTACTCAGCGATCGCGCGCAGGACGCTGAACAGGCCGAAGAACAGCGGCAACTGAAGCACAAAGGGCAGGCAGCCCATCAGCGGGTTGACGCCCGCCTCCTGGTAGAGCTTCATCGTCTCTTGGTTGAGCGTCTGCCGGTCGTTCTTGTACTTCTTGCGCAGCGCTGCCATCTGCGGCTGGAGGGACGACATGGCCCTGGTGGTGTGCATCTGCTTGATGAACAGCGGCACGATGAGCAGCCGCATGAGAATGACCAGGATCGCGATCGAGAAGAACCACGTCCAGCCGCTGGTGGCGCCGAATAGGGGCTTCAGGCCGTCGTAAATGTGCGTGAAGACCCAGCCGACTGCCTCGTAGAGGTAATCCAGTGGATTCGACACCTGCTAACTCCCTTGCGCTTTGCTCATGACGCCCGACCCACGGACGTCGGTCACCGCCGTCGCGGCGGGTGACTGCTCCGGTTCCCGGCCAGGAACCGGATCCAGGCCGCCGGGATGGAACGGATGACAACGACTGAGCCGGCGCACGGCCAGCCACGAACCCCGCAACGCGCCGTGCACCTGCACAGCTTCCAGGGCATATGCGCTGCACGACGGATAGAACCTGCACCTTTGACCCAGCAGCGGGCTGACGAACCGCTGGTAACCCCGCAACAGGACCACCAGCACCGTGGCAGCGGCGGACCGCGGCCGAGTTTCCTGGCCAGTTCCGGCGCTCACCCGCACGTCACCCCACATTGCCGCCTCAGCAAAGCTCCTATTACCAGGCCGACGTCGGCGGCCAGATCCGCCTGGTGCGCTCCGGCCGCACGCGGTGCGGCACGCAACACCAGCAGGCTACCTCCCGGCAGCGCCCCCAGATACCCGCGCACCAAGTGCCTAAGCCGTCGGCGAACCCTGTTCCGGACGACCGCCGACCCGACCGCCTTGCTCACCACGAACCCAACCAGCGGTGGCCCAAGATCGTCCGAGCGCACCAGCAGATGCCCGGAGACCAGCGGCCGTCCCGCCCGGCTGCTGCCCGCGCGGGTAGCAGCTGCGAAATCTGCGCTCCGCCGCATCCTGGCGACCGCCGGAAGCATCTCGACACCAGCCCCCATTCGGTCAGGCGCTGAGGCGCGTGCGCCCCTTGCGGCGTCGAGCCGCGAGGATGGCACGGCCCGCCCTGGTGCGCATGCGCAGGCGGAAGCCATGAGTCTTGGCCCGGCGGCGGTTGTTCGGCTGAAAAGTACGCTTGCTCACTGAAACTCCAGGTGCGGCAGGTCTGTCGACACGGTCGTCGGCAAAAACGGATCACATCACTACATAAGCCCGCGCCGACCGCGCTAGCCCGGCCATGCTCGGCCTAGTCAGCCATCGGCATCCGTCACTACCAACAACAGCCGACCCGGGACTTCATCCGCGAGGGCCCATCCCGATTCCGGCCTACCTGCGTCAGGCCGCGTTTCAGCTGCACCGGGGTAGCCGGATGCGTCCACGGTACGCGCCCGCTCGGATACCGGTCAAACCAGTCCAGCGGCCAGCACACCCCGTCAACCCGGGGACGCGCCTGCGCAGGCCAGAGTGCCCGCCGGACGCCGACTGTGCAGTTTCCCGAACGGACCACGATCCACAGCCCTAGGCTGTGGATAGCGTCATCGAGGGCCGCCCAGCCAGCCGTCGTCGGCCATCGCGCCGGCTCGACGAGGTGCCCGGGAGCGCTTTGATCGGAGTGCGTTGCGCACAGCGTACACACGCTGTGGAAAAAGCTGTTGATCACGATGTGGGGGGCTCGGGTGACCGGCCGATGAGCGACGACGACCTCGCCGACGTATGGGCCCGCTCGCTGGCCGACCTCGCCGACATGCATATCGAGCCGCATCAGCGTGCCTGGCTGCAGCTAACCAGGCCACTGGGACTGGTCGGCAACACCGCGCTGATCGCCGCCCCCAATGAGTTCGTCAAGGAGCAGCTCGAGACCAGGCTGCGCGCGCTCATCACCAACGCACTCTCCCGTGAGCTCGCGCGCGCGATCCAGCTGGCGGTGACCGTCGACCCAACCGCGACGGCTGAACTCGGCGAGCCAGCCGGTGCGCCGACTCACCCCGCCCCCCTCGACGACGCAATCACCGGACCTATTCCGGTGATCCGGCCCGACTCCCTGGCGGACCCGTACGGGCGCGCCGCGACAGGACAGCCGTATGTCCCGTCGGGTCTTGGCGACCCCGAGGTTCAGCAGGCCGACGCCGGGCCGCGGCGCGGCATTACCTCGTTCCCTCCGGCTAGGCAGGACGCGTCGTCCGGTCACTTCGTCGATCCCGGTGCCGATGGCGTGAGCCTGGCCGCTGCGGCGCCCGGCAATGGCATGCCGCCCGCCGCCAACGGAGTGCCCTTGTCCCGCCACGGTGGCTCGGCCGGTCCCGCCGCAGTGCCCGGCTCACCCGGCCAGCTTCGCCCTGGCCTCGCCAGGCTGAACCCGAAGTACACCTTCGAGACGTTCGTCATTGGCTCGAGTAACAGGTTCGCGCACGCCGCCGCTGTCGCCGTCGCCGAGGCGCCTGCCAAGGCCTACAACCCGCTGTTTATCTACGGCGATTCCGGGCTTGGCAAGACCCACCTGCTGCACGCCATCGGTCACTATGCCCAGAGCCTGTACTCCGGGCTCAAGGTTCGGTATGTGAGCTCCGAGGAGTTCACCAACGACTTCATCAACATGATCAGAGACGGCAAGCAAGACGGATTCCGGCGCCGGTATCGGGACGTCGACGTGCTGCTGGTTGATGACATCCAGTTCCTGGAGAACAAGGAAGGCACCCAGGAGGAGTTTTTCCACACCTTCAACACCCTGCACAATGCGAGCAAGCAGATCGTGATCTCCTCCGACCGCGCCCCCAAGCGACTTGTCACGCTGGAAGACCGGTTGCGCAGCCGGTTCGAATGGGGTCTGCAGACCGATGTCCAGCCGCCGGAGCTGGAGACCCGAATCGCAATCCTGCGCAAGAAGGCGGATCAGGACCGGCTCAACGCCCCGGCCGAGACGCTCGAGTACATCGCCTCCAGGATCTCCACCAACATCCGCGAGCTTGAAGGTGCTCTCATCCGGGTGACCGCGTTCGCGAGCCTCAACCGCCAGTCGGTTGACCTGCAGCTCGCCGAATTCGTGCTCAAGGACCTCATCGTCGAGACGCACGGGCCGGAGATCAACGCAGCGACCATCATGGGCCAGACAGCGTCGTACTTCGGGTTGTCCATCGATGATCTGTGCGGCAGTTCCCGGTCCCGCGTCCTCGTCACCGCCAGGCAGATCGCCATGTACCTGTGCCGCGAGCTCACCGACATGTCACTGCCCAAGATCGGCCAGCAGTTCGGGGGGCGGGATCACACCACAGTGATGCACGCCGAGCGAAAGATCCGCTCCCTGATGGCCGAGCGGCGGGCAATCTTCAATCAGGTGACCGAGCTGACCAACCGAATCAAGCAGCAAGCACTGTCGGGGTAACGCGATGTGCTCAGCTCGATACTCAAACTTCGCGCCGCACGCAATGTACGCACACAGGCTGTGGATAAAACTGTGGATCGAGTTGGGAGTTGCGGAGGATAACCGCGGTCAACCAGGGAGTAACGAGCTGGTAGCGAGCTGGCGGCCGACCGTCAGGCACAGCCGTCGGCAGGCCGCCCCCAGGCTGGCCACATGTGGTGTGCACAGCCGAATGGCCCGCTGCCTGGGCGGATCCGGGTTATCCCCAGCATGCACCGTTCCTATGACGACTACGAGTTTTACTCATGACAGATCTCAACCCCCAAAGGAGGGCGACAGGTGAAGATCGTCCTGGAGCGTGATGTCCTGGCCGACGCCGTGGCCTGGACCGCGCGTGCCCTGCCCGCCCGGCCCACTGTGCCGGTGCTGGCAGGCATTCGCTTGCAGGCTGCTGACGACCTGGTCCTGTCCAGCTTCGACTACGACGTGTCGGCGCAGGCCAGCGTGCCGGTGACGACGGAGGAGCCGGGCAGTGCCCTGGTATCCGGCCGACTGCTCGCCGAGATAAGCCGTAGCCTCCCGGCCAAGCCAGTGCACATCGCGGCTGACGCGGGCCGGGCGGTGCTGACCTGTGGCAGCGCCACCTTCACGCTGCTCACCATGCCGGAAGAGGAGTACCCGGCGCTGCCGGAGATGCCGCCGGCCGCCGGCACGGTGGGCAGCGACGCCTTCGCAACGGCCGTGGCCCAGTCGGCCACGGCGGCCGGACGGGACGACACGCTCCCGGCGCTGACCGGTGTGCGCATCGAAATCGAGGGCGACACGCTGACCATGGTGTCCACCGACCGCTATCGGCTGGCGGTCCGCGAGCTGCGGTGGACGCCGACGCGGCCGGACTTGAGTGCGGCGGTGCTGGTACCGGCGCGGGCACTGGTGGACACCGCGCGCTCGCTGACCAGCAGCGCCCAGGTGTCGATCGCGCTCGCCCTACCGGGACAGGACGGCGGCGCGGGCGCTGCGAGCAGCACCGGCGACGGCATGATCGGGTTCGAAGGCGCTGGCAGGCGGACCACGACGCGGCTGCTGTCCGGGGAGTTCCCGAAGCATCAGTCGCTGCTGCCGAAGACCGTGAGCTCCGCGGCCGAGCTGCCGGTCAGTCTGCTCGCCGAGTCGGTCCGCCGGGTAGCGCTGGTGGCCGAGCGAAACACGCCCGTGCGGCTGGCGTTCAGCGCGGGTCAGCTCGTGCTGGAAGCTGGCACGGGAGACGAGGCCCAGGCGGAGGAGGTCCTCGAGGCTGATTTCAACGGCTCGGACCTCTCCATCGCGTTCAACCCGCAGTACCTGCTGGATGGGCTGAGCGCCATCGATTCCGACACCGTGCGGATCTCGTTCACCGAGCCGGGCAAGCCTGCGTTGCTGACGGGCAAGCCAGGCCCTGACGGCAGCCAGGAGTTCCGATATCTGCTGATGCCGATCCGGCTCGGCTGACGGGTGGCGCTAGGCGCGCGCGCCCCCGCAGACGCTGCGACTGAGCGCAGGCGGCATGCCGCCGCGCTCGTATTCGACGCGAGGTTTCCAAGATCATGGAGTTAGAGTCCGGCTGTGCGCTTGATGAGCCTGTCGCTGACCGACTACCGCAACTACGCGGCGGCGGAGGTCACGCTGGAGCCGGGCGCCACCACCTTCGTCGGTGCCAACGGTCAGGGCAAGACCAACCTCATCGAGGCGGCTGGCTACCTCGCCGCATTCGGCAGTCACCGGGTCGCAACCGACGCGCCCCTGATCCGCCAGGGCACTGACCGGGCCATCGTACGTGGGGTGGTGACGGCGGGCGGCCGGGAGAGCTTGCTGGAAGTCGAGATCAACCCTGGCCGGGCTAACCGGGTCCGGGTCAACCGGGCGCCGGCCCGGCCTCGCGAGGCGCTCGGCGTGCTGCGCTGCGTGCTGTTCGCACCAGAAGACATCGCCATCGTCAAAGGTGATCCCGACCAGCGGCGGCGATATCTGGACGATCTCCTGGTGTCGATGCGGCCGCGGTATGCAGGCGTGCGAGCTGATTACGAGCGCGTGCTCCGCCAGCGGACCGCCCTGCTGAAGTCGGCAAAGGCGCGCGGGGCGGTGCCCCCGGGCGCGCTCGAAGCCTGGGACGATCAGCTGATTTCTGCCGGCGCCGTGCTGACGGCAGGTCGGCTGCGGCTGGTGGCCGCGATCCGGCCGCTGCTCGCTGAGTGCTACAGCGCGGTGTCGGGAACCGAGCGGGACACTGACCTGCGGTACCGGATGTCTGCGGATCTCGGCGGCGCTGGCCAGGACGTCGGCGGAGCGGACGACGTGCCCGACCCGGTGTCTGCCGGGGAGCCCGAGCCTGATCAGGAGAAGATCGCACTGGCGCTGCGGGAGTCGCTCGCAGCGCGCCGCCGGGCCGAACTCGAGCGCGCGGTCTGCCTGGTCGGGCCGCACCGCGACGAGCTGGAGCTGCGCATCGGCGGGTTGCCCTCGCGGGGTTATGCCAGTCACGGGGAGTCCTGGTCGCTCGCGCTGGCCCTGCGACTTGCCGCCTACCAGCTGTTGCGCCGCGATGGCCCAGGCGGCGACCCTGTGCTCATGCTTGACGACGTGTTCGCCGAGCTCGACGCCGGCCGGCGGGACCGGCTTGCGGCGCTGGTCGCAGAAGCGGAGCAGGTGCTCGTGACTGCGGCCGTGCCAGCGGACGTGCCTGTCGGCCTGGCCGGTGCGCGGTTCAGGGTGGCGGGCGGGGCGATCACCCATGGCTGACCACAAGCAGGCGGAGCAGCTGCGACTTGCGGCCGAGGCGCTGGCAGCCGCCAGAGCCGCAGCCCGCGCCCGCGGTGCCCGACCGAGCGCGGCGAGCCGCTCGGGCGCATCAAGACCGGCGGCACCATCGGGGGCAGCGACAGCCGCCGGGGACGCCCCGACCGCGGCAGCCGCAGGCCTCCCAGCCGGGCATACCGGCGCGGCGGATGACCAGGGACAGGTAATGCCGGCCAGCCCGCAAGGGAATGCCGCGGACCAGCGCAGCGTTACATCGGAAGAGATGAAACTAGCCGGAGCGGAGCAGATTCCGGCAGCTCAGCGGGGCGAGCGGCAGGCCAGGTCTGGCCCAGGGGCTGGCCGGGCGGCAGCTCGGCCGGGGTTCGCGCCGCAACCGCGTCGGCCCGATCCAGTGTCGCTGTCGTCGGCGATCGGCGGCTTGCTGGACGCCGAGGGCTGGGCACTGTCGGTGGCGACCGGGTCGGTGTTCGGGCGGTGGGCCGAGATTGTCGGCCCGGACCTGGCCGGACACACAACCCCGGAGCGGCTCTCCGAGGGCGAGCTCACCATCGTCGCCGACTCGACAGCCTGGGCCACCCAGGTTCGGCTCCTGGCGGCGCAGCTGGTGCTGCGCCTGAACCGGGAACTGGGGGATGGCACCGTGGTCCGCGTCAAGGTCCTCGGCCCGGTCGGAGCCGATCGGACGCCTGGCCAGTGGCGGGTTCGCGGTGGCCGGGGGCCGCGTGACACGTACGGCTGAGCCGCAGCGTCTGGCCAGGTAAAATAAACAAGTGCACACGGGCGTGCCGGGGTGGGGGATGCAGCGGCCGCCTGGGTGTCTGCCCTGTCCAGAGGAGCTTCAGCATTGTCCTATGACGCACGTTCGATTACGGTCCTAGAGGGCCTGGAAGCCGTCCGCAAGCGTCCGGGAATGTACATCGGCTCTACCGGCGAGCGCGGCCTGCACCACCTGGTTCAAGAGGTAGTCGACAACGCGGTCGACGAGGCGCTAGCCGGGTTCGCCGACCGGATCGACGTTGTCCTGCTCGCGGACGGCGGAGTGCGGGTAACCGACAACGGCCGCGGGATCCCGGTGGATGAGCACCCGATCGAGAAGCGGCCCGCCGTCGAGGTCGTGCTGACGACGCTGCACGCTGGTGGCAAGTTCGACAGCCAGTCCTACGCCGTGTCCGGCGGCCTGCACGGCGTTGGTGTCTCGGTGGTCAATGCGCTGTCCACCAGGCTCGAGGTAGAGATCCGCAAGGACGGCAACGTCTGGCGGCAGTCATACGAGAATTCTCAGCCGGTGGCGGCTCTGCATCGCGGCGAGCAGACGAACGAGACCGGCACGGTCGTCACCTTCTGGCCCGACGCATCGATTTTCGAGACCACCGAGTGGAACTTCGAGACGCTGTCGCGGCGGCTGCAGGAGATGGCCTTCCTCAACCAGGGTCTGACCATCACGCTGACCGACGAGCGGCCGCAGCACGCGACCGCTGACACCACCGACGACATGGCCGCCGGTGACGCGCCGACGGTGGTCAGCTACCACTACGACGGCGGCATCGCCGACTTCGTCCGCTACATGAACAGGACGAAGGAGCCGGTGCACGACACCATCGTTCACTTCGGCGACGAGGCATCCGGCATCTCCGCCGAGATTGCGATGCAGTGGACCGGCTCGTACTCCGAGTCGGTCTATACGTTCGCCAACACCATCAACACGGCGGAGGGTGGCACCCACGAGGAAGGCTTCCGGTCGGCGCTCACCTCGATCGTCAACCGCTACGCCCGCGACCAGAAGCTCATCAGGGACCGCGACGACAACCTGACCGGCGAGGACGTCCGAGAGGGCCTCACCGCGATCGTCCACGTCAAGCTCTCCGAGCCGCAGTTCGAGGGTCAGACCAAGCAGAAGCTGGGGAACACCGAGGCGAAGTCTTTTGTCCAGAAGGTGGTCAACGACCACCTGAAGGACTGGCTCGAGCGTAACCCTGGTGAGGCCAAGGCGATCGTGCTCAAGGCCACTCAGGCGGCCCGCGCGCGGATCGCCGCTCGGCAGGCTAGGGACCTGACGCGGAAGAGCCTGATGGGTGGCTCCGGCCTGCCCGGCAAGCTGGCGGACTGCCAGTCCGGTGACCCGGCAGGGTGCGAGATCTACGTCGTCGAGGGTGACTCGGCCGGTGGTTCGGCCAAGGGTGGCCGCGATCCGCACTTCCAGGCGATCCTGCCGATCCGCGGCAAGATCCTCAACGTGGAAAAGGCCCGGATTGATCGGGTGCTCAAGAACACCGAGGTCCAGGCGATGATCACCGCGCTGGGCACCGGAATCCACGACGAGTTCGACCTGGCGAAGCTGAGGTATTACAAGATCATCCTGATGGCCGACGCCGACGTCGACGGCCAGCACATCACGACGCTGCTGCTGACGCTGCTATTCCGGTTCATGAAGCCGCTGATCGAGGCCGGCCACGTCTATCTCGCGCAGCCGCCGCTGTACAAGATCAAGTGGGAAGGCCGGGGCGTCGAGCCCGGCTACGCCTACTCCGACAAGGAGCGGGATGTGCTCATCGAGGCGGGCATCGCCGAGGGTCGTCGCGACCCGCGGCCCGGCGGCCGGGTGCAGCGGTTCAAGGGTCTTGGCGAGATGAACCCGACCGAACTGTGGGAGACCACGATGGACCCGGCCCGCCGGGTGCTGCGCCAGGTGACGCTGGACGACGCGGCGCAGGCCGACGAGCTGTTCAGCGTGCTGATGGGTGAGGACGTCGAGGCCCGGCGTGCGTTCATCCAGCGCAACGCCAAGGACGTCCGTTTCCTGGATATCTAACGGAACGGGCTCGGCCAGCGACGCGGCCGTCACTGATGCGCGCAGAGCGGGCCGATGGGAAAGACCAGGCGAGCCGCCTGAGGGAAGGACTATGCAGTGTCTGACGTGACCACGCCGGAGGCGGATGCCGCCGGTCACGACCGGACTGAGCCCATTGACATCCAAGTCGAGATGCAGCGCAGCTTCCTCGACTATGCGATGTCCGTCATCGTCGGGCGCGCCCTCCCGGATGTCCGCGACGGCCTCAAGCCAGTGCACACGCGCATCCTCTGGGCGATGTACGACGGTCAGTACCGGCCCGATCGCGGCTACAACAAGTGCGCTCGCGTCGTCGGCGACGTGATGGGCAACTACCACCCGCACGGTGACTCAGCTATCTACGACACGCTCGTGCGCCTCGCGCAGCCGTGGGCCATGCGGATGCCGCTCGTGGACGGTCAGGGCAACTTCGGCTCGCCCGGCAACGACCCGCCCGCCGCGATGCGGTACACCGAGTGCCGGCTGGCCCCGCTCGCGATGGAAATGCTCCGTGACATCGACAAAGAGACTGTCGACTTCCGGCCAAATTACGACGGCCAGGCTGCCGAGCCCGTCGTGCTGCCAGCGCGGTTCCCGAATCTGCTGGTCAACGGGTCAGAGGGCATCGCCGTCGGCATGGCTACCAAGATCCCGCCGCACAACCTGCGCGAAGTCGCGGCCGGGGCGCAGTGGTATCTGGAGCACTTCGACGCCAGCGACGAGGAGCTGCTGGCGGCGCTGATAGAGCGCATTCCCGGCCCGGACTTCCCGACCTCGGCGCAGATCGTGGGGCGGCGCGGCATTTATGACGCCTACCGCACCGGGCGCGGCTCGATCACCATGCGCGCCGTCGTCAGCATCGAGGAGGACCAGCGGGGCCGCAACACTCTCGTCGTGACGCAGCTGCCGTTCCAGGTCAACCCGGACAACCTCGCCAGCAAGATCGCTGAGCTCGTTCGCGACGGCCGGGTCGCCGGAATAGCCGACGTGCAGGACCAGAGCAGTGGTCGCACCGGCCAGCGCCTCGTCATCATCCTCAAGCGGGACGCCGTTGCGAAGGTCGTGCTGAACAACCTGTACAAGCACACTCAGCTGCAGGACACCTTCGGCGTCAACATGGTCGCGCTCGTTGACGGCGTGCCGCGGACACTACGCCTGGACCAGGTGATCCGGCACTGGGTCAGCCATCAGATCGAGGTCATTGTCCGGCGGACCAGATATCTGCTCAGGAAGGCGGAAGACCGGGCGCACATTCTGCGCGCGCTGCTCAAGGCGATTGACCAGATCGACGCCGTCATCGCCCTCATCCGTGCGAGCGAGTCGGCTAATGCCGCCCGCCAGGGCCTGATGGACCTGCTCGAGATCGACGAGATCCAGGCGACCGCGATCCTCGACATGCAACTGCGTCGGCTGGCCGCGCTTGAGCGGCAGGCGCTCAGCGATGAATACGCCAAGCTGATGGAGGAGATCGCGGAGTACGAGGCGATCCTGGCCTCGCCGGAGCGACAGCGTGACGTGGTCAGCACCGAGCTGGCCGAGATCGCCGCGAAGTATGGTGACGCGCGCCGCACCGAGATCGTGGCTTACGACGGCGACATGTCGGCCGAGGACCTCATCGCCGAGGAAGACGTTGTCGTCACGATCACCCATGGCGGTTACGCCAAGCGCACCCGCGCGGACCTGTACCGGGCGCAACGCCGCGGCGGCAAGGGAGTTCGCGGCGCCCAGCTGCGCACCGACGACATCGTCGACCACTTCTTCGTGACATCGACGCACCACTGGATCCTGTTCTTTACCAACAAGGGCCGCGTGTATCGCGCTAAGGCTTACGAACTGCCGGACACCGCGCGGGACGCGCGCGGCCAGCACGTCGCGAACCTGCTGGCCTTCCAGCCGGACGAGCGCATCGCCGAGGTACTTGCGCTGCGCGATTACAACCTTGCGCCGTATCTCGTGCTCGCCACGTCGGCCGGCCTGGTCAAGAAGTCGCGGCTGACGGAGTTCGACTCGCCGCGGTCCGGCGGCATCATCGCGATCAACCTGCGCGAGGACGATGAGGTCATCGCCGCCCGGCTGGTCTCACCCGACCAGGATCTGCTGCTCATCAGCAAGCACGCACAGGCGATCAGGTTCCGGGCGAGCGATGAGGCGCTGCGTCCGATGGGCCGGGCCACCTCGGGCGTCATCGGCATGCGATTCACCGAGGGTGACGAACTGCTGGGCATGTACGTGGTTGCAGAGGACACCGAGGTCCTGGTGGCGACTGGTGGCGGTTATGCCAAGCGGACGCCGGCCGATCAGTACCCGGTTCAGGGTCGCGGCGGCCTCGGCGTTGTGACGGCGCGCATTGTGGAAGCGCGGGGCGAGCTCATCGGTGCGCTGATGGTGCACCCGGATGACGAAGTGTTCGCCATCACCTCAGCGGGCGGCGTGATCCGGACGGCGGCGTCGGAGATAAAGGTCTCCGGGCGGCAAACCATGGGCGTCCGGCTGGTCAACCTTGGTGAGGGCCAGAGCCTCGTGGCGATCGCCCGCAACGCTGAGGCCAGCGGGAACGGGGTTGCCGTGGAGGTAGATGCCGATGTCACGGCCGAGCCGGCCGCAGCAGAGGCAGGCGCGAGCGGCGACTCTGACGCAAAGTAAGTGCGCCGCTGCGGAAACAGGTGCTGATTTGCAATGGTTTGGCTGGAGTATGGCAGCGCCACGGGCTGACCAGGTATCGTGCCGTGGGTAACGCAACTGACGGGTAAAACCGGGGGCGCAGGGTAGTCGTCAGGCGGCCTGCTGGCAATGCAAGGCAGGCTGACCGGGGCAACGCATTCGCCGGTCCAGGCGTCATAGACATAACGGAGCTGTCGAGGGCATCTGCTTGTTGCGAGTCAGCGATGGCTGGCTTGGGGATAACCTCATCGCAGTGAATGGTGCTGAGGAGGACGGGGTGGACAACCGCACGGAGCCGTCGCTGCACGGCGAGACCGTGCTGGATCCGGCGGCTGCCGGAAGCGAGGACGGCGACACCGCGCCTGCTGACCAGCCCGGGGACGGCGCCGAAACGACGTCGCAGGTGCCGCCCGCCGATGGGTCCAGGGTCAATTCCACGGCCGGCGATGCGTCGAGCGTCAGTTCCACGGCCGGCGATGCGTCGAGCGTCAATTCCACGGCTCCGTCGACATCCGCCGCGGCCGCCGGCCCAGCTCCCGCCTACACCAGCCAGAATGGCTCGCAAGCAAGCTCGCAACCCGCTCGCACAGCGAGTCCGCCGGTAACGTCCCTGATGGCCCCGCCGGGCCCGACTGCTGGTGGCCCGACCAGTCAGGTCTCAGCCATGGCGGCAGTGGCAAGCGCGGCGAGCGGCGCCCGGGGCTTCGCCTCCCGGATAGGCGCGTCGTTCTCCAGCTTGACCAGGCCGAGGCCGACGGCACCTCGGCCGGCAGCCCGACCGCAGCCGGGCAGTCCTTGGCCACAGTCGCAGCCAGCGCGCGGACCGGCGGCCCGGCCGCCGCAATCCGGGCCTCCCGCCCGCAGTGCCCTGCTGAGCCTGCAGCGGATCGAGCCGTTCTCGGTGATGAAGTTCAGCTTCCTCATTTCACTGGTCGGCTTCGTCGTCTTGTTCGTGGCCGTCGCGCTCTGCTGGTTCACGCTGTCCAAGCTTGGGGTGTTTACCAAGATCGAGCAGACCATCGGCCTGGTGACGTATACCAAGAGCCATCCCGGCTCGAACGCGGCCGCGTGGTTCAGTGCGAAGCGCGTCCTCGGCTACACGGCCCTCGTGGGCGCGATCAACGTGTTCTTGATCACGGCGCTGGCAACAATCGGCGCGGCCCTGTACAACTTGGTGACGAGCCTCACCGGCGGCATCGAGGTCACGCTGAAGGAGACTGACTGAGCGCGGACGTCGCGGATTGCGGTAGCCTAAGCGGTCGTGCCGGACCCGTCGGTCGGCGTTGCGGGCCTGTAGCTCAGACGGTTAGAGCGCTTCCCTGATAAGGAAGAGGTCGGAGGTTCAAGTCCTCCCAGGCCCACCCAGTTCGGTAGGGGTGCCCACACAGACAGACCGACCCCAGGCCACAAGTGTCCGTAGACTTTCTTGGTCGTCTCGATAGGCCCTGAATTTGTGTCCGTCTTCGATCAGGGCGACGCAGGGATGATCGGCCTCGTGGCCATACGCAGCGCGAGCGGTCCCGACGGCTCCGTCAAAGTCGTCTGCGATGAGGCACCGGACGCTGTTTACGCCCTAGCTGGTCACGCGTCAGCCACGTACCTGGCTGTAGGTTCTCTTCGGGCCTGGCGCTGTCGCGTCTCAGTGGCGCCAGTGAACTCAGCAGGGTTCGTTGCTGTCGGCGCGCCTTCTGGCGCCCGCACCGGGCAGCGTCAGACGATCGCGGCAGACGTGCCAGTCGCCTGCGGGCAAAGCCGAGCGATGTCGCGGCCAGCAGCTGGATATCCGATCTGCCATTATTGTGGCTTATGGTGGCCAGTCAGGAACGTCAGTTCTCGGCCAATGAACGGCGTCTTGAGCAGGCATGTGCCGCGGGGAAGCTGCTCGATCTCGGAGCGGGTGCCGAGGATGGGCCGCAGAACGTTTCCTCGTGGGGACCGAAACGGCACATCCGGGCGGATGTGATCGCCCGGCTGCTCACCGAGGCGGCGCCGGTCGGAGCAGGAGGCCTGCCCCGCCTCAGGCTGGCGGGCGCGCGGGTGACGGGGAAGCTGCGGTTGGCTCACGCGACGATCGGAGTGCCGGCAGAGTTTGTGCATTGCGCATTCGATGAGGGAGTTGACCTGGCGGAGGCTTCCGCAGTGACCTTCCGTCTCGAGGGGTGCTACCTGCATCATCTGGAAGCCGACCGGCTCAGGCTGCGTGGGGTGCTGACAGCACACGGTTGCCGGATGAGCTGGCTGTCGCTCTACGCCGCAAGGATCACCGAAGTCGACCTCAGCGGTACGACCTTGAGCCGGCCGGGTGATCTCGCGCTGAACGGCGACCTGCTGATCGTCGAGGCCGCCGTCTACCTCCATGACCTTCGGATCGAAGGCCAGCTGCGGCTGCCGGGAGCCCGGGTCGGCGGCTATTTGCGTCTGGACGGAACCGGCCTGTCCCACGCAGGCCCGGGGCCAGCGCTGCTGGCCCAGGGCCTGCGGGTCGAGACCGGCCTGTATGCCCCCCGCGGCTACAAGGAACCGCGCGAGCCACTCAGCGTCACCGGCCAGATCCTGTTGGACGGCGCTCAGATTGGCGGCGGACTGCATCTGGACGATGCCCGGCTGGACAATCCTGGCGGAATCGCGCTGAGCGCGGACCATGCAGTGATCGACGGCGGCCTGAGCTTGTCCGGCGCCGTGGTCCGGGGCGGGGTCCGGCTGAGCTCGGCCCGGATCACCGGGCGGCTCGACTTCGCGGGGACTTCCGCTGACGGCGGCAGTGCCGTCGATCCGGCGCGTCTGGATGGCGCGCTGGATCTGCGCATGGCAAGAGTGGGTGCGCTGCATGACGAGCCACGCGCATGGCCAACGGAACTGCTGGTGGACGGCCTGGTCTACGAGGATCTAGACGACCCGCTGCCCGCACGGCAGCGACTGGAGTGGCTAGCCCGCTCCCGGAAGTTCCGACCACAGCCGTTCCGGCAACTCGCGGCGTTCTACCGCGCCTCGGGCCGAGACGACGACGCCCGAGTGGTGCTGCTGATAGCGCAGCGCATGCGCCGCCGGACGCTGGGTCCCGCCGGCCGGGCCTGGGGAGTGCTAATCGACGTGACTGTCGGGTATGGCTACCGGCCGTGGCTTGCAGGCGCCTGGCTGTGTGGCCTGGTCGCCGCCGGATCGGCCTACTTCGCCGGGCACAGGCCGACACCACTGCCCGTCGATGCCGGTTTGCACTTCAATCCGGTCGTCTACACGCTAGATCTGCTAGTCCCGCTTGTCAGCCTTGGGCAGGCGAGCGACTGGAACCCAACCGGAGGGAGCCTGGCGGTCGCCTACGCCCTCATCATCAGCGGCTGGATCCTGGTTGCCGCTCTGGTCGCCGGGGTCACCCGCGTGCTGAACCGGACGTGACGCACATAATGACGCCGCAAGAGAGGCAGCCAGTTGCGACCCTGGGCTCGGAGTGGGGTCCTGCCCGTCCGCAGGACCATTGCCAGCGCAGCGGCCTACGGATAGCTGACTTCGCGCTGTTCCTTCGCGCCGTGCATATTCCAGAGCAAGTCGGCGAGGTATTCGGGGTCGACCGTCTGCATCTCCCAGACGGGGCCGCCAGCAGCTCTGGCCGTTTCCATCTCGCTGTGGAAGGCACTGTTCCTGATGGCTGCACCGATGTAAAGCATGCCGACGTAGACGCCTTTCTCTGCTACCTCTGCGTGCAGCGCTTGCAGCCAGTTGCGCTGAGCGGCTTGTGCGGGACTGGGGCCGCTCATATTCGGCAGGCCCCGCACCGTGCTGCCGCCCTGCGCCGTCAGGATGGCGCCGTCCCCCTGCTCGAGCATGTGCGGCAGGAACTCCTGCACGAGTGCCAGCATCGTGTAGAAGATCAGCGGCATGAATTTCTGCGCGTACCGCGGCGTTAGGCTGGCCGCGGAAACGAAGCCAGTGGCTGGGGTGGGTGCATAGTAGAAGGCGTCGAGATGGCCGGTCTTAGCGCGAATCTGCGCTGCCAGTCGAGGCGTCGTACTGGTGTCGGATAGGTCGGCAGTGATGACGTGCGCGGTTGCCCCGACGCTCGTCAGATCCTTCGCCAGACGCCCAAGCGGCTCCGATCGACGAGCTACCAATGTGACGGCGTAACCCTCTCGGGCATAGCGACGGGCGACAGCCTGGCCAAGGCCGGGCCCGGCGCCGAACACGGCGATGGATCTGGGCATGAGCTCTCCGATGGGCAGTCCGACCACTATTCCGACCGACCTTACGATGCCAGGTCGTGCCGGGCCGCGGGGTCGGCCAGTCGGCGTGTCAGCGAGGACGGCGCCCAGGGACAGCAACCCGGATGACTGCGCACGCCGCACTCGGGGTGTCAGGCTGCGGGCACGTGACATGGACTACCGCGGGCAGCAGCTGCACGCGGATCGGTGCATGGACCTGCTCGCGGGTCGCCGGACTCCCTCTGTCGGCGAATAGGACGACCGCGACGGTGACAGCTACGAGGAGGCCGACACCGATGTTGGCGGCGTTTGCCCGAACCACGCGCCTCAGCCAGCTGGGTAAGCCCATGACACGACGGTAAGCCAGTCATCCCTGCTGGGCGAGCCCTCGGAGGCACCACGATGCCCAGGGCCCAGCACCCCACCGATCGGCGTTGGGGTCATTGGGAAGGTGGCAGACTATGCTGCCTCAACAGCGCCTGAAGCGCTCGCGCCGGTCGAAGTGCGCTTCGCTCAAGGCGAAGCGGGCAGTTCTGCCCAGACAACCTTGCCATCAGGCAACGGCTCCACCGCCCAGTCGTCCGCCGCCTGGGCGATGACCCACAGGCCATGGCCGTGCCGAACCGGCAGCTCCGCTTCACCGTCCGGGGTCTCCAGCGGCATCGCATCACGCACCGATATCCGAACCGCTGACGCCGACCGAGATACCTCGACCGTGAACCCCGAGTGGGTATGCAGCACGGCGTTGGCGGCCAACTCGGCAGTGACGATCGCGGCGTCCACTGCGAGCGCCTGGTCCTCCGGCAGGCCGAGAGCGTCCAGCACGAAATGGCGGGCAGCCCGCGGTGACTCCAGCGCGTGCGGAAAGCTGCGTACGGCCGCGGCTTCGTGCGAGCGATCAGCCGAACCGTTGACCGGGCCGGTGTAGTGCCCGATCACCGCAGTATGGAGGCGGCACACCTTGTCCAGTACACCCGCGTCAGCCTCCGCGGGCGGGACGCGGGCGGGATATGCGCACCGCAGCGAAAATGGCAGGCGGGAACTCAGGTCGTTCCACAGTGACTCGAGTTCGATGGCGGCGGCGATATGCCCGTCATCCCAAAGCAGCGCGACCAACTCGGCGTAGATACGAACTGGCTGCCCAGCCTCGGCGGCCGACCCGATAACGGCACCGACTAGGGCTTCAAAACGGTCGTGGCGAAGTCGATCACCGGCTGAAAAGCCTTTCAGTGTCTGGGCGGCGTCCAGCATCTGCAACCGGCCGGCCGCCAGGGCTGCGCTGACGTCGATAGCTGACCGGGCAAGCTCTGCCTCGAACGCCAGCCGGTGCGGCAGAGTAGCCACCACAACAGCGGATTCGCCCGCCAGCAGGCCGTCAGAAAGGAAGCTGCCGACGCTGGCAGCCAGGTCCTGGTCAGCACCGTAGAACTGGACCACATGCCAGCCTGGGCCTGCGCTGAGCTGACCACTCTGACCAGGCATGGCACTCCGTGCGACTCGGGAACCTCGCATTCGACAATACCCAGGGGGCGCCTGCCAAACGTGCGGGCGATAGAGCAGGCGATTCGGCCACGGCGGCCGACTGCCGGCGCAGGGGTCTGCCACCCGCGGCCGGCTAGTGCACAGCGGTAAGCGATCGAGCAGTGAGCTGGCCGACGCCCGGTATCGCCATTAATACGGTAGAGATGCCATTTTTTGAATCATCTGTAGATAGCCCGATCATTTGCTGCGGAAGCGGTAGCTCGCCGGGCGTGGCGCCCCGGCACTCTCAGACTGGCCGGCCCGAGAGCCTCGGCGATCTCGAAGATGATGCTGTCCCACTCTGCCCTGTCCCCCGCGATAGCGCCGTCCGGGATCGGCCGCGTGAGACGCTCCCAGATGCTGTCCCACTCGGCCTGGTCAGCCTGATCACTATGCGCGATCTCGACAGTACGTACCGTCATGAGTCCTATTTTCACGACGTCCGCGGTCCTTCGCTGGCAAAGTCGATCAACGTCCTAGTTCAAGGTGATTCGCCGCCTACTGGGCCTGCAGCGAGCCGACGATGGACTAGGGCTACGGGCAGACGCGGCCGTTGCGCTCGAACGCTGCATGAGTGAGCGGCATCAGGCGGGCCCACAGGGCCTCCATCTGCTCGGCGACCATCTCGATCTCGCGCTGCGGGAACGAGGGGAACGCTGCGTTCTCGTCTTTCACCCGCAGCGACAGGAAGTTCATCAGCGCGCGGGCATTGCAGGTGGCGTACATGGACGAATACAGGCCCACCGGCAGCACGGTGCGAGCTACCTCGCGGGCCACGCCTGCCTCCAGCATCGCTAGGTAGGCGGCGTACGACTGGCGGCACGCGGCCTCCACGGTCTCCGTGACCAGGGCGTGCTGCTCGGTGCTACCCGCGCTGAAGATGTAGGCGCCAGGCTTGCCTGACTGGACCAGCTTGCGGTCAGGTCCCGGCACGTAGAAGACCGGCTCGAGCTGGCGGTAGCGGCCGCTCTCCTCGTTATAGCTGAACGTCCGGTGCCGCATGAACTCGCGAAACACGAAGATCGGCGCGCTCACATAGAACGTCATCGACGAGTGCTCGAAGGGCGTGCCGTGCCGGTCCCGCATCAGATAGTTGATGAGCCCGGCTGAGCGCTCAGGGTCGGCGTCGATGTCGGCGAGGGACTGCTCGCCTTTGGTCGAGACCCTCGCCGCCCAGATCACGTCGGCGTCCGAGGCAGCGTGCTTGACCAGCTCGACGGTCATGTCGCTACGAAACTTCAGATCCGGCACGGTCGCTATTGTGCTCGCCGTCGCCGTCATTGCCATGGCCGTGCCTCCCGAATACTGGTCTGCGGACCCATCATGCCGGTGCAGCCAGCCGCGGCAGGAACGGCACGCCCGAGCATCGAGAGATCATTTAGCCTGGTTCGCGATGGGCGAGCCTCCGGAGCTAGAGTCAGGTGAAGAGGCTCCGAGGCGGAAAGGATGTCCGATATGAGCGCAGAGCCTGCTGAGGCGCTCGACGTGCTGCGCGAGATCTGGGGCAGCCAGGGGCAGACGGCCGCCGATCTGGACGAAACGTGCGGAGAGAAGACCTGCAAGCGGATGGACGACGCGGGCGTCGGGTTCGCCGGGTTCGCCACCGATGGTGATCTTGCTGGTGCATGGCGGGAGAAGCTGGCCCGCGAGGGGAAACTCAACGAGTCAGAGCCCAGCATCCGCGATCTCGTCATGGGATCGCCCGAAGCCCGCTGACCGCGACATCGTGCACCTGACGGCGAGGAGATCGCTCGGTGGAGTACCCCGGTACCGTCGGTGAGCTGACGAAGAATCTGCGGCAGGGTGGCTATCTCGCGGATCGTGGCCTGGCTACGGCGCTTCTGGTCTCGCTGTCGTTGCACCGTCCTGTGCTGCTCGAGGGCGAGGTCGGGGTCGGCAAAACCGAGGTTGCCAAGGTGCTGGCTAGTGTCTTTGGCCGCCGGTTGATCCGGCTTCAGTGCTACGAGGGCATCGACACGAACCAGGCTCTCTACGAGTGGGACTACGCGCGGCAGATGCTGCAGATCCGGGCCCTGTCGGAACACCAGGCGGCCGACGAGCAGGCGGTCGATAAGCTGTTCGGCCCGAAATTCCTGCTAGAGCGCCCGCTGCTTGAGGCCGTCCGGGCCGGCGACCAGGCCGTGCTGCTCATCGACGAAGTTGACCGCGCCGATGACGAGTTCGAGGCGTTCCTGCTCGAGGTGCTGTCGGACTTCCAGGTCAGCATCCCGGAGATCGGGACGATCACCACGGAGTCGCCGCCCGCTGTGATCCTCACCTCGAACCGGACCAGGGAGCTCCACGACGCGCTCCGGCGCCGGTGCCTGTACCACTGGATCGGGTACCCGTCGCAGGAACGAGAAGTTGAGATCGTGCTGATCCGCGAGCCTCGCGCGGCCGAAGCACTCGCCCGTAAGGTGGTCCGCGCCGTGCACCGGCTGCGGGAACTTGACCTGGCGAAGCCGCCCGGTGTCGCCGAGACGATCGACTGGGTCCGCACGCTGGACTTCCTTGGCGAGACCGAGCTCTCGCCGCAAGCGGCGGATGACACTCTGGGCGCCGTCATCAAGGACCGGGACGACCTGGACCTGGTGCGGGACAACCTCGAGGAGATCACGTCAGGTGCCTGAGGCCGCCGCACCCGACAGCGCGCCGCCGCCGCCATTCATCGAGGTGCTGGTGGGGTTCGGGCGCGAACTTCGGAATGCGGGCCTCACCGTCGGTACCGGCGACGTACTCACCTACACCGCGGCGATGACTCCGCTCGACCCGACCGACCTGCTCGACTTGTACTGGGCAGGCCGGGCGACGCTCGTCAGCAGGCCGGACGACATCGCGACCTACGACCGGGTATTCCGGCGCTATTTCCTCGCCGACGGCGCCAGAGCGGCTGATCTGCTGATGCTCAGGGCTTCTGCTGCCGCCGAGGCAGCGGCAACTCTCGTCATGCCGGCCACCGAGCCGGGGCCGCCCGATGAGGAGAATGAGGCGCCCCGACTCGGCTGGATGGCCTCCGACGTCGACGCGCTCAAACATCGCTCGTTCGCGGCCTGCACGCCGGGCGAACTGGCGGCGCTGCGCAGGATCATGGCGCGGCTGCGGCTGACACCACCGCGCCGCCGGACTCGCAGGACCCGGGCGGCGTCGTCCGGACGTGTGCCCGACCTGCGCAGGACGATCAGGGATTCGATGCGCATGCACGGCGAGCCTGGCGAGCTATTCTTCCGCCAGCGCAAGACCAGACTGCGGCCGCTGATCCTGATCCTGGACGTATCAGGATCGATGGCCGATTACTCGCGGCATCTCCTGCAGTTCGCCCACACGGCCAGGCATGCCGCTGCGAAAGTCGAGGTCTTCTGCTTCGGTACGAGACTCACGCGGATAACCAAGATGCTGGAGCACCGGCGCCCCGACAGCGCGCTGGAGCAGGCATCCCGTGCCGTGGTCGACTGGGACGGCGGCACTCGCATCGGACAGTCTCTGGACACCTTCGTCCGTCGCTGGGGTCGCGGCGGCCTCTGCCGCGGCGGGGTCGTGGTGATCTGCTCCGATGGCCTCGACCGCGGCGACCCGGAACAGCTGGCCGCGGTCATGGACCGGCTGTCCCGGCTCTGTTACCGGCTCGTCTGGCTCAACCCGCACAAGGGGGATGACCCGCACTTCCGCCCGAGCACTGTGGGCATGATGGTGGCGGCACCGCACATCGACCTGTTGCTGTCCGGACACGACCTCGCCAGTCTGGAGCAGCTGGCCGCCCTCCTGCCGGTGCTGAACTAGCCGGATAGTCAGAAGGGAGCGCCACGTGCGGTGGAGCGTCGGCATCGAAACCGAAAGCGAGCACGTGCTGAGCCGGGAGGAGATCGTCGAGCTGGCGGACGCGGTAGCAGCCAGCAACGGCATCGCGACTGGCATCGGCACGAATCGGTACGGCGCCCAGCTCGTGGTCGAGGCGGACAGCCGTGAGGACGCCATCGCGACGGCGACGCAGAAGTTTCTCGAGGCCGCCGCGACCGCAGGACTGCCCGCCGCTCCGGTGGTCCGCACCGAGGCTGTCAGCGAGGCCGAGGATGCGCAGGACGGCTACCGGTGATCAGACTTGGCTCCCTGGCCGGCTATCCCTTCGAAGGACCGCGGCTACTCGGCGGGTGGACCCCGCCGCCGACTGCCGCGGTCTACGCCGTCTTGTACAAACCCGATCCGGACGCGAAGCCGGAGCGCTACGCGGTGAGTTATGTCGGCCATTCCGACGATCTCTCGGCCGAGCGGTTCCCTTTCAAGCACCCCAGGGCCGCCTGCTGGATACGCAGGGCGGGCTCGAAGTGGAAGGTGTACATCTGCACGTACGAGGTGCCCGGCGGCACCTCAGCGCACCGCGAGCAGATCAGCCGTGAGCTGATCGCCATCTACCGGCCGAGCTGCAACGAGCAGCAGTTCGACAACGCGTGGAAGGACCACTGGATCGGCGAATACTCGGCGCCGACCACCGGACCGGTGGCGCGGCGCGGCCCTGATCAGCCTGGCCACTCCTGAGCGTTGGCCCAGTGGGCCGCCGAGGACGCGACTAGATCCGGGGTAGCTACGCGCGCGGCACGAAACCGACGGCGTCGAGCATCCGGGAACGACGGGTCCCGGACGCCGGCCGCGCTGGCTCGGGCAGCTCAGGGGCCGGCGGCCGCGGCGTCACGTCGGCGACGATCTGCTCAGCCATGCCATAGAGCAACGGCAGCGCCCCGGCGACGACGCCCCCGGTCTCGTTGATGTGCTCGACGCCGGGAACGATCACCTGCGCGTTCCTGCCGATGGTGTGCACAAGGTCGGCGCTCTCTTCCAGATTGCTGGCGATCCGGTTGAGCAGCGAGCCGGTCCAGAACAGGTACACGGCCAGCCCCGCGATCAGCAGCAGGATCACGATGACCGTGAGGACCACCAGCGTCGTCATGACTTCACCTTCCCGAGCACTCGACCGAGGAACAGATGGTGCTGCAGGCCCTCGGCCAGGACCAACTCGACGCCATCCGCGACCTGCGGGATGAGCGCTGCGTCGGCCGTGTTGGCCGCCGCCGCCTTGAGGGTGTCCCTGACGGTGATGACCCTGTTGTCGATGCGCCTGACCAGGTAAATGAGCAGGCTCAGCAGCGCCGCTACGGCGACGACCACGACGAAGCCGAGGATTACCGCGACGGTCCACGCGGTGTGCTCGCCCGGGGACATGGCCAGAGTATGCATGATCAGCCTCCCAGCCGAGCGCGACCGCGCTGCAGTCCGCCGATGATCGTGACCGCATAGTCGATGGTGGTGCGCAGCGCGCCGAGCGGGGCGGTGTTCCGCACTGCGTCGCTCAGGCCGGCGTTGATCTTGGGCGCCTCGTCGCCTATCGACCGAGCGAGCAGCAGGATCGGCACGACGAGCGCGACGACCACCACCACGAGCACGGAGCCAATGACAAAGCCGAGAGTCCAGCCAAAGTGGCTGGCGCCTGCGGCCGCAACCAAGTGTGTAGTACTCACGTCAGGCTCTCCAGATTCCCGGCCGGATCAGACCGTCTCGCAGAAGTCCCTGACGGGCTTGAGGCTCGCGTTGACCGAGGTGAGCCGCTCGGGCACGGTGCTGGTCAGCTGTGCTATCGCCTGCACGCCGCCGGTCGTTGTGACCAGGGTCGAGCGAATCGCTCGCAGGTGGAAAATCACTCGCAGCAAGCCGACGGCCGTGATGGCGACAATCAGCGCTGAGGCGATGAGGGTAAACCAGGCAGCTGCTGGCATGGGGGGTTCCTTTCGCTCAGCCGGGGGGCGCCGGCAGGCAATGGTTGAGCCGGGACTGAGTTATCCGAGCAGCGTTATCCGAGCAGCTTGGCTACCGAGCCGGCGTACCGGACGGCGCCCACCGATATCTCCTTGACCGTCGTGTCTGTCGTCGCCAGAGCGTCCGGCACCGGCGTCAGCTCGCCTACGAGCGCCACGCCGCCACCGAGGATGTCGTCGGTCGCGTGCCGGATCCGCTCAAGCGCGGCGAGCACACGATTCAGCAGGAAGATCACCACCGGCAGCACCACGACCAGCAAGATCACATTGCCTATCCACCACAAGACCATGACGCTGCCTCTCTCAGCTGGCCGGCTGGTACGGAAGGAAGAACCGCCGGAAGACACGCAGCAGCGCCATCCGGGCGGCGCGCAGGCCGAGGGTGAAGCCGCTCGCCGGGGTCGCGGCCGCGGCGGCCACCTGCTCGGCCGATTCGCCACGGTCGATCCGCTGGATGCGGTCTTGGAGGTTGACCGCGAAGTCGTGCATGAGCACGGAGGTTACGTCGGAGATCATGCCGCGGCCGTACTGCGCGGCCGCGCCGGCGAGCTGCAGGTCCTGGGTCACGTCCACCTTGGTGCCCTGACCAGCTCGGGTCAGGGTGGCAGTCACAACCATGCTTGCCTGCCCGCGCCCCTTCTCCTCAGCACCGGTCGCGTGCACGACGATCCGCTTGGCGGCTTCATCCCGGTCGGTGATGTCCGCGGTACCCGCGAACTGCAACCGGACCGGGCCCATTCGGACCGCGACGCGCCCCGCATACTTGTCGTCGCCGAGGCTCTCCGTTAGCTCGGTACCCGGAAGACAGGTTGCGACCTGCGGGATGTTGCCGAAGAACTGCCAGACCTTCTCAATCGGCTCGGTTACCTGGAACCCGTTTTTGATAAGCATCGAGTCTCTCTCTCCACGTACTTGGCGGGATCCGCACTGAACGCCTGCCGGCAGCCGATGCTGCAGAAGTAATACGGGCGGCCGGAGTACTCGAACTGCAGCCCGTCGGGCGCGCCGGTGACCGTCATGCCGCACACGGGGTCGGTCGGCTGCTCCTGCGCCGGTTGGTCCGTGCCTGCGGCTTGGTCCGCGTTCGAAGTGGCCGCGGCCGGTCCAGCGGTCCCAGACAGTGCGCCCGCGGTGCGCAGCTGCACCAGCTCAGCCATGATGGCGACGGCAATCTCAGGATGTGTCGTGCTGCCGAGGTCCAGCCCCGCCGGCACCCTGACGCGGTCGAGCTGATCGGCAGGCACTCCCCGGTCTGTGAGGTACCCGAGCAGCGCGGCGCCGCGTTTCGCCGATCCGACCAGGCCGAGATAGGCGGGTCGGGCCGCGACGGCCCGCTCGATCACGGCCTCGTCATGGTGGCCCTGCGTCGCGACGACGACCATCGCTCGCTCGTCGGCGTCCGAGGTGGAGAAGTCAGCGCCGTCGATAAGGTCGGCTCGCCAGCCAAGATCAGTGGCGAGCTTGACGAGGGTGTGTGCCATCGGCGAGCGTCCGACCACGACGAGGTGGGGAACGGGGACCACCGCCTCGATGTAGACGGCCAGTGCGCCCTCGCTCTGGCAGGAAATGGGCACGACCGCCATGCCGTCCTGGAGCGCGTCGCCGAACTGCTCGGGGCTGCCGAGCAGCAGGAGCCTGGACTCGCCGGAGGCGATGATGTGCTGCGCCTCCCGGATGACCGAGGGCTCAGCGCAGGCGCCACCGATCCAGCCGCGCACTTCGCCGTCGGCGGTGATGATCGCGCGCGAACCGGGTTGGCTCGATGAGGGTCCCTGCCGCCAGACGACGGTCGCAAGCGCGAACGACTCGCCGCGCCGCGACATCACCGCGGCCTGCTCGAGGATCTGCCAGCCGTCCATGGCCGTCACCCCTAGTCGTCCGCCCGTACCGGCGGCGCACCGGACACGTCGCGCTGGTAAGTCAGCGCGTCCCAGACGCGATCCGGCAGCAGCGGCATATCGATGTTGCGGACGCCGGTGCCGCTGAGCGCGTCCATGACGGCGTTGACGAACGCCGCCGGGCCGCCGACCGCTGCGCACTCGCCGATGCCTTTGGCTCCGATCGGGTGGTGCGGACACGGGGTCACGACCTCGCTATGCAACTCGAAGCCGGGCGTCTCCCACGCGGTCGGCAGCAGGTAGTCCATGTAATTCGAGCCCACGCAGTTGCCCTCGGCATCGAACGTGATGAACTGCATGCTTGACATGGCGTACGCCTCGGTGAGGCCGCCCATGATCTGTCCCTCGACGATCATGGGGTTGATCCGGACACCGCAGTCGTCGACGGCGACGGTCTTGAGCACATCCCAGACACCGGTGGCCGGGTCCACTTCGACAGTGACGATGTAGACAGCGAACGGCCAGGTCAGATTCGGTGGATCGTAATAGGCGGTGTTCTCTAGGCCCGGCTCCATGCCGTCGGGCATGTTCGCATATGCGGCGATGGCACACTCCTGGATGGTGACGCCGCGGTCGGGGGCGCTGCGGACGTAGAACCGGCCGAGCTCCCACTCGACGTCCTCTTCCGACACCTCGAGCAGGTGCGCGGCCAGCTTGCGGGCTTTGGCGCGGATCTTGCGGGCCACCATGGCCACCGCCGCACCCGCAACCGGCGTACTGCGCGAGGCGTAGGTGCCCATGCCGAACGGCGCGGTGTCGGTGTCGCCTTCCTCGACGACGATGTCGTCCGCGGGTATGCCGAGTTCGTGGGCGACGATCTGGGCCCACGTCGTCTCGTGCCCCTGGCCCTGGGTACGCGCTCCGGTACGCACGATCGCCTTGCCGGTCATGTGGACCTTGAGCTCAGCCGAGTCGAACATCTTGATGCCGAGGATGTCGTACTCACGGCTGTTGCCCGCGCCGAGCGGCTCGGTCATCGTGGAAATGCCGAGGCCGAGCAGCCGCCCCTGGGCGCGCGCCTCTGCCTGCTCACGCCGGAAGTCCTCGTAACCGATCGCCTGCAGCCCGACGTCCAGGCACTTGGCGTACTGGCCGCTGTCGGTCAGGAACCCGAACGGCGTGCGGTGCGGGAAGTCGTCGTCGCGCACGAAGTTCATCCGGCGGAACTCGGCCTGGTCCATGCCGAGGTCGTCGGCAGCCGCCTGAACCATGCGCTCCTGGAAGAACATTGCCTCGGTAACGCGGAACGAGCAGCGGTAGGCGACCCCGCCTGGCGCCTTGTTGCTGTAGGTGCCCCGCGCGGTGAGATGGGCCACCGGGATGTCGTAGGCAGCGAACGCGCTATGCAGCAAGCCGATCTTGAACTTGCTGGGCTGTGCGTCGGAGAAGAAGGCGCCGTGGTCCGCGTCGCAGTGCATCCGGGCGCCCAGGATCTTGCCGTCACGCCGAAGGGCCAGCTCGCCGTCCAGGTAGATGTCTCGCGCAAACCCGGTGGAGATCAGGTTGCCGGTCTTGTCCTCGATCCACTTGACCGGCCGCTCCAGCAGGATCGAGGCCAGGATCGAGCACACGTAGCCCGGGTAGACCGGCACCTTGTTACCGAAGCCGCCGCCGATGTCCGGCGAGATGATCCGGATCATGTGCTCGGGCAGTTCGGCGACCATGGCGACGGCGGCCCGGATGATGTGCGGCGCCTGCGTGGTCATGTAGACGGTGAGCTTGGACGTCGCCCGGTTGAAGTCCGCGATCGATCCGCAGCACTCGATCGGGGACGGATGTGAACGCGGGTAGTGCAGCTGGATCTTGGAGACCACGTCTGCCTGTGCGAACGCCTGGTCGGTGCCCTCAGCGTCACCGACTTCCCAGTTGTAGATGACGTTGTCTGGCTGGTTTTCCTTGTCGTCCCTGATGACCGGTGCGTCGGCGGCGACGGCCTGCTTCGGGTTGACGATGGCGGGCAGTGGCTCGTAGTCGACGACGATGGCCTCACACGCGTCCTTGGCGATGTAGGGGTCGTCGGCGATGACGCACGCCACCTCTTGGCCCTGGAACCGCACCTTGTCGGTGGCGAGTACCGCCTGGGTGTCGTAGGACAGGGTTGGCATCCAGGCCAGGTTGCGGGTGGCCATCATCTCGCCGGTGAGCACGAGGTGCACGCCGGGGATGTCCCAGGCCTTGCTCGTGTCGATCGACTTGATCCGGGCGTGCGCCAGCGGGCTGCGCAGGATCTCCATGTGCAGCATGCCCGGCAGCACGATGTCGTCGGTGTAGTTGCCCTTGCCGCGGATGAACCGGCTGTCCTCGACGCGCTTGCGGCTGGCGCCGATGCCACCGATCTTTATCTCGTCTACTGCTTGTGACATGCTCCGGCCTCCGCTTCTTACTCAGCCGCCTGCGACCGCTGCTTCGCGGCGGCCCACAGCACCGACTTCACGATGTTCTGGTAGCCGGTGCAGCGGCAGAGATTGCCCGACAGCGCCCAGCGCACGTCCTCCTCGGTCGGATCTGGCACCCGATCGAGCAGCGCCTTGGCCGCCATCATCATGCCCGGCGTGCAGAATCCGCACTGCAGGCCGTGCTCCTCGCGGAAGCCCTCCTGCAGCGGATGCAACTCGCTGGCTGTCGCCAGGCCCTCAACGGTCTGCAGCTCGTGCCCGTCCGCCTGCACGGCGAGCATCGTGCACGATTTGACGGCCCTGCCGTCCAGCAGCACGGTGCACGCGCCGCAGTTGGTGGTGTCGCACCCGGTATGCGTACCGGTCAGTCGCAGGCCGTACCGGATCAAGTGCGCGAGCAACAGCCTTGGCTCAACTTCGGCTGTCTTCTTCTCGCCGTTGATGACAAAGGAGATCCGGCGGACCGGTACGTCGCCGGTGGCCTCATTGGCAGGCTCGGAATACAGCGTGGTCATCTCAGGCCGCCCTCTCCGCCGTGGTTCCGTCGACGCGGTTCAGGATCCGCCGGACGAACGTCTCCACCATGTGTCGCTTGTACTCAGCGCTGCCGCGGTGATCGGTTCTGGGTCTGGCGGCTGCGGCGGCTAGCGATGCAGCCTCGCCGACGGACTCGGCCGTCACTGGCCGGCCTACCAGCGCTGCCGCCGCCTCGGTGGCTGCGATCGTCGATCCGCCGACTCCCGTCAGCGCGATTCCGGCCTTCGTCACGACCTCACCCGTGATCTCGACCGATACCGCCACGCCGACTGTCGCGAAGTCGCCGACTCGACGCTCAAGCTTGAGGTAGCCGCCGGCCCGCCGGCCCTGGGCCGGCGGGATCACCGCTTCGACTGCGACCTCGTCCGACGCCAGCGCGTTCTCGAACGGTCCGCTGACGAAATCGGCCATCCGGATCGATCGCCGGCCAGCCGGGCCCGCCGCGATCACCGAGCCGTCGAGCGAGAGCACCACCGAAGCCCAGTCGCCCTGCGGGTCAGCGTGACAGAGCGACCCGACCAGCGTGCCGCGGTTGCGCACGATCGGATCTGCGATCAGGGGAGCGGCGGCCGCCATCGTCGGCTGGATGCCCGCCAGCTGCACCGAGTGCTCGAGGTCGGCGTGCCGGCACAACGCACCAACCCGGAACGTGCCATCCGGGTCCGCCTGGTGATAGCCCAGGCCAGGGACGTTGTTGATGTCGACGATCAGCTCGGGGGCGGCGAACCGCAGTTTCATGAGCGGGATAAGGCTCTGACCTCCGGCCAGCACCTTGACGTAATCGCCGCCATCGCGCAACAGCCCGATCGCTTCGCTCAGCGACCTTGGCGCCTCATAGCGGAACCGCGACGGATACATGCGTTTCCTCCGGTCTGGAGAACAGGAAGGTCAGCCGGCGACGGTTGCGCCACCCGCGCTGCCTTCACGAGGGGACGAGGCACGCGCGGAGTGCGGGTCGGCGACGGCGACCGGTCCCGACTCGTAGTCCGGATCGGGCCGCGGCTCCTGATGCGGCGGCCACGGACCGGACACCGGCTGGCCGGCGACCTTGAGGTAGTCGATGAGCTCGGGCCAGGCCCAGACCGTCGGACTCTTACCCGTCTTCGGCGCGTGCTCGATGAGCTCGTACAGCCGCGGATTGCCCTTGCTCTTGCCGTCGGACTCCACCCGCATGCCTGCACTCCCCTGCATAAGGACGCACATATGGACGTTACGCACACCATATGCTTTACAGCCCAACCTTGTTCACTGATCTTTAAACGACTCGCGACGGCGTGTCGAGGGCCGCTGACCTCCCACTTAGTTGCCCCGACTACCAGGCTAACTACTGATCGAGACTGTGACGCAAACCGCCGGCCATGACCGCGATGCTGACACGCGTCGCCGCGGGCTCACCGCGCTGGGTGCGTCGCTTGTGGTGTACCCAGGAACCGAAGGAGCGCACGGGCGAGCAGACCGCGGAGCAGCCGCGGCCGGACCCGCGCTGGCGGCGCTTCGAGCAGACCCGGCTCGCGGTCGTGACCGGCAGCGGCATGGAGGCGGCGGAAAAAGCGTTGTGAAGCTAGGAGGCTTGACGGGCTGCCCCTTTTATGGCGGTCTGCCGGGTGCCGTGAGGCCATAACTATCGGATGATGGAGAAATGAGCGAACTCGCCGAGCAGCTGCCAGACGTGCCTAGCTTGCTGACTGCCCTGGACGGCGTGAGTTACCTGGCCGACGAGCCGCTCGGCACGGCTCTCTTCCTGGCGACCAGGATGGGTCAGCCCATCTTGCTTGAGGGTGAGCCGGGGGTGGGCAAGACCGAGGCGGCCAAGGCGCTGGCCGCCGTCCTCGACACACCACTGATCCGCCTGCAGTGCTACGAGGGTCTCACCTCGGCTGAGGCGCTTTATGAGTGGAACTACCCACGGCAGCTCCTGGCCATCAGGCTCGCCGAGGCCAGAGGGGAGACCCCGCGCGAGGCGGACCTCTTCAGCGACGACTACCTGCTGGAGCGGCCGCTGCTCGCCGCGCTCGATCACCCAGGGCCGCGACCGGCGGTGCTGCTGATTGACGAGGTCGATCGCGGCGACGACGAGTTCGAGGCGTTCCTGTTCGAGCTGCTGGCCGAGTCCGCGGTGACGATCCCGGAGCTGGGAACGCGGCGGGCCACCTACCCGCCCATCGTGGTGCTGACGTCTAACCGCACTCGCGACCTGCACGACGCGCTCAAGCGTCGCTGTCTGTATCACTGGATCGACTACCCATCAACCGATCAGGTCGCCGCGATTATCCGTCGCCGAGTGCCGGACGCCGGGGTGCAGCTCGCAGCCCAGGTCGCCGTCGGCGTAGACCGGTTGCGCCGGCTGGATCTGGCCAAGCCGCCTGGCGTCGCCGAGGCGATCAGCTGGGCTACGGCGCTGCGCGTGCTCGGCGCCGCCGAGCTCGATGCAAGCTCGGCCCGGCAGACAATGGGTACGGTTTTGAAGTACGCCGACGACCTGCGGACGGCCCGCACCGCCGACTTCGCGGCCGTCGTCGGCCACGGTGGCACCAGCGATGGTGGCAGCAGGGTCGCCGACGAAGGCTCCGCTGACGGTCGTGCCGATGCCGGCGATGGCTGACGACCTGGCCGAGCTCGCGGCCCGCTTCGGCGCGGCGCTGCGGAGTGCGGGACTGCCGGTGGGCCCCGGCCGTAGTGAGCGCTTCGCAGCCGCTGTCACGCTCGTACGGCCTGAGACGAGGCGCGACCTGTTCAACTGTGCCCTCGCCACGCTGGTGTCGAGCAAGGATCAGGCTGGCGTTCTCCGCGCGGTGTTCACCGACGTATTTGGCGCCCTGGACGGGCCGGGTCCGTTGCCTGGAGTCAACTCGGCGACCATGACGCCGCCAGGAGCGCCGCAGTCGCCCGCCGGGCTTGCTGACGCCAGGACCGCCGCATCGGCGCACATCGAAATCCTGCGTTTGGTGGACGGCACTGGCGAGGAGTCGGACTCGGAGGAACCCAGCGAGGAAATCGCGCGGCCTTATCTCGGCAGCGCCATGGAGCGCCTGTCGAGCACGGACTTTGCCGAGCTGTCGGCCGGAGAACTCGCCGAGCTGGCCGCGGCCATGCAGAAGATGACGCTGGCGGTGCCCGCCCGCCGATCGCGGCGGCGGAACAGAAGGCCTGCCGGCCGCCGGACGGATGTCCGGTCCACGCTGCGCCAGGCCCGGCGGACCGGAGGGCACGCGTTCCGGCTGATCGGTGAGGTGCCCGCCATGCGGCCGAGGCGGCTGGTTGTGCTGTGCGACATCTCCGGCTCCATGGAGCCGTACGCGCGGGCCATGATTCAGCTGCTGTACTGCGCCGCGGGCGGCGCGAACGCGGAGGTGTTTACCTTCGCGACCCGGCTGACCAGGCTCACGGCGGCGCTGGCCAGGACGACGCCAGCCATTGCCATCGCGCGGGCCGCTGAGGCCGCGCCTGACTGGAACGGCGGGACCCGCCTCGGGGCGGCGCTGAAGGAATTTAACGATCGGTACGGTCGGCGCGGCATGGCCAGGGGCGCGGTGGTGCTCATCATCTCTGATGGCTGGGACACCGGAGATGCCGAGGTCGTCCGGCGCGAGATGGAGCGGCTGTCACTGGTGGCGTTCCGGATCGTCTGGATGAACCCGCGCACCAAGAGCGCGAGCTACCAACCGCTCGCGGCCGGCATGGCCGCGGCATGGCCGTATTGCGATGCCGTGGTGTCCGGCCATTCACTGGACGCCATCGGCCGACTCGCCGCTGCGCTTGCGGACCCGGTCCGGCGGCGGCTGATCACTGCGCCCGTTGCCAGCTAACGCTAGTCGTCGGGATCGGCCCAGCCGCGGCGCATGTCGTGACGGTGTTCACGCCGCTGGTCGTGCCACTCGCGGCGGCGCGCTCGCATTTCGTCGTGGATATCGCGCCGACGCTCGAGGGCCCGGCCGAGTATGTCCTCGAGCATGAAGTCGCCGCGCTGGCCGAGCCCGCCGCGGCTTCCGGACTTGTCGCCCTTGCGCTGCCGGCGTCGTATCTCGATACCACCGAGTACGCAGATCCCCTCGATCCGCAGCACTGGTGAATCCGGTCCCACTGTGTCGGGCCCGCCCTTGAACTCCCGGCCGCCGAGGATGGCGCTGCCGTTGTCGATGACTCGCATCTCGGGTGGCACCGTAACTTCGACGCCGCCGAGGACCGAGGTAGCCCGCAGGGTGACTTCGTTGCCGGGAAGCACCGCATCGCGAAAGTCAAGCTCCGCCCCGCCGAATACGGTCAGCACGTCGATGACCGGCTCGGGATGCCAGGCGCCCTTGCGGGTGGCCCCACCGAAGATCGCGACGATGCGGCCGCCACGCCTGGACTTGGCGAGCTGGCCGGACGTCGCCGTGACCGGAGCCATCGCTTGCTGGCCGGGCAGATCGGCCAGCAGCGGCGCGAGCTCTGCCTGCGTTTTGGCCGCGTAGATCGCGTCGAGGCGCTGACCGTGCTCGTCTGCCGTCAGCCGGCCCTCGGCCAGCGCGTTGTTGATCACGGCCGCCGCTGCATCCCGGTCGGCGTCCGACGCTCGCAGGCCAGAATTCTCGTTGTTGCCGTGGCCGTCCATGCAGCTATTGTCTGCCATGCCTGCCGGTAGACGGAACACCGACGGCGAATCGGGAGAATTTCGATGGGCCACGTAGAGGCCGCGCACGTCAGCCACGTGCTGCCCGACGGGCGGATCCTGCTGGACGACGTCTCGTTCCGGGTCGGCGACGGGGTCGTGGCGGCCCTCATCGGCCCGAACGGTGCGGGCAAGAGCACGCTCATCGGCCTCGTTACCGCAGATATGAAGGCGCAGTCAGGAACGGTGAGCTCGTCGGGCGGGCTGGGCGTCATGCGGCAGTTCGTGGGTGGAATCAGGGATGACCGCACCGTGAGAGACCTCTTGCTCTCCGTAGCGCCGCCGCGGGTGCGTGCGGCGGCCGAGCGGCTGGATGCCGCCGAGCTGGCGATGATGGAGCGCGACGACGAGCCGACCCAGCTGCGGTACGCGACCGTGCTCGCCGACTGGGGCGACGCGGGCGGGTACACGGCTGAAGTGCATTTCGACGCCTGCTGCGTCGCCGCGCTCGGGGTGAGCTACGAGCAGTGCCGGTGGCGCGAGGTCGGGACGCTGTCCGGCGGTGAGCAGAAACGGCTGGTGCTGGAGTCGCTACTGCGCGGCAACGACGAGGTGCTTCTGCTGGACGAGCCGGACAACTACCTCGACGTGCCGGGCAAGATCTGGCTGGAGCAGCAACTTGGGGCTACCAGCAAGACGGTCCTGCTCGTCAGTCATGACCGGGAGCTGCTGGCCACCTGTGCCGAGCGGATTATCACCGTGGAGGACGGGCATGTGTGGGTCCACGGCGGCGGGTTCGCGACGTATGCGCAGGCCAGGAAGGAGCGCACCGAGCGACTCGACGAGCTGCGGCGACGCTGGGATGAGGAGCATGAGAAGCTGCGGCAGCTGATGCTCATGTATAAGCAGAAGGCGTCCTACAACGCGGACATGGCGTCTCGGTACCAGGCCGCGGTCACGAGGCTGCGAAGGTTTGAGGAGGCCGGACCGCCGGAGCTTGCACCGCGCGAGCAGAACGTGCGGATGCGGTTGCGCGGCAGCCGTACCGGCAAGCGGGCGGTTATGTGCGAACGGCTCGAGCTGACGGGTCTGATGCAGCCGTTTGATCTTGAGGTCTGGTACGGCGAGCGGGTGGCGATCCTGGGCTCCAACGGGTCGGGCAAGTCGCACTTCCTGCGACTGCTGGCGGGCGACCAGATTGCCCACCGCGGGAACGCGCGGCTGGGCGCACGGGTATCGGCGGGTTTGTTCGCTCAGACTCACGTACGGCCGGACCTGGCGGGTCGCACCCCGGTGGAAATCCTGATGTCCGAGCACGCGCTGCTGATCAACGAGGCGATGTCGGCGCTGGCCCGGTACGAGCTGACCGTCTGCGCGCGGCAGCCGTTCGAGACGCTCTCCGGCGGTCAGCAGGCCCGGCTGCAAATCCTGCTCCTGGAGCTGGGCGGGTCGACGCTGCTGCTGCTCGATGAGCCGACCGACAATCTGGATCTGGCCAGCGCCGAGGCTCTGCAAGAGGGCCTCGAGTCCTACGCAGGCACTGTGCTGGCCGTCACCCACGATCGGTGGTTCGCTAAGTCATTTGACCGGTTCCTGGTCTTTGGCGCGGATGGCGACGTGTACGAATCGTCCGCGCCCATCTGGGACGAAGGTCGCGTGCGCAGGTCACGCTGACGGCTGGCTTGCTAGAGTGCAGGGGTCTGAAGGGGCTCCGGCCGGCCAGGCGAGGCCTCTTCCGGAAGCTGGAGCCGGAAGGATTCACGCACCGTGGTGAAGAAGCTGCTCGTGGTTGTCGTGCTTGGACTCAGCGCGTTTGCTGTCTGGCGCAAGGTTCAGGCCGACCGAGCCGAGCTGAACCTGTGGACCGAGGCAACAACGGCCGACGACTAGGCTGCCGCTGGCTCGTTGATGGAGAATGCGACTGACTCGGTGGGCATCAGCCTGGTGTGCTGTGGTCTGTTCGGCACGCTGGTGGCCGACGACGGCCTGATTGAGCGATCGTTCGCCGAGGCCATCGCCACCCAGGGCGTGGTGGCTGGGACCAGCGCGTTCGCCCGGCGGATGGCGCAGGTGCACCAGGCGCGCGGTCGCGCGCCCGGGGATGTGCTGAGCGTGCTGTTCCCCGACAACGAGCCGCGCGCGCAGGCAGCTGCCCTCGCGTTTGACCGAGCGCTGCCGGACGCACTGAGCCGGACCGTGATCACTCGGCTGCCCGGCGCAGTCGAAGCCCTGGACGAAATCCGGGCTGCAGGACGCCGGGTTTGCGTCGTCACCAGTCTCCCGCGCCGGGTGCTCAGCCAGGCCGTGGACGCCGCCGATCTGCGTGGCCACGTTGACCTGGCGCTCAGCCGGGAGGACGCGCCGCGCGGGTTCCCGGCGCCGGACCTGGCGCTGACGGCGATGCTGCGGGCCGGCGTAGCCGGGGTACAAGACGTGGCGCTGGTGCACGGCACCGGCGCCGGCATAGAGTGTGGTCGCAGGTCGGGGGCGGGCGCGGTGGTTGGCCTGCTGACCGGGGCTCACTCGGCTGCTCGCCTGCGGGCAGCCGGAGCGAACCATGTCCTGCGGAGCATCGCCCAGCTGCCGGCACTGCTTGAGAAGCTCTACTCGCCCGGAGTCCCGGCCGTGGGGCACGAGAACGGTACCTCCACCAACGGGACGGCCGGACCCGCCGCCGCGGTGGCAGCCACCCTTGACGTTCCGCCGCAGGGACCGGCCGAGCGGCACCGACTCGGTCATTAGGTCGTGTCCCCGGACAGCCGGCCGGCATCCCAGTAGGGCCCGTGGATACCAGCAGGCTCATCTTCATTGACTGCGAGGCACGCGGACCGAGTCCCGTGCGTGGCGTCATGACAGAGTTCGGCGCGGTCCACTACGAAACGCGACAGAGCTTCCACGGGGTGCTGTTCCTCGGCAGCCCGGATCCCGACAACCCAGCTGTGCCCGTGGTGGGCCAGCGGGTTGCGACGGAGGCTGACGTTGCACCGGTCTTCAGCTCCTGGCTTTCGGACATCGTCCAGGGACGCCCGGTGTTCGTCAGCGACAACCCCGCCTTCGACTGGCAGTGGATCGCGGCGATGTTCGCGGTCGCAGAGATAGAGAACCCGTTCGGTCACTCGGCGCGGCGCATCGCCGATTTCTACGCGGGACTGACCAGGAAGTGGCCGAATACGCAAGAGTGGAAGCGCTGGCGTCTTACCGCGCACGACCACAATCCCGTCCACGATGCGCTCGGCAATGCCGAGGCGTTCGAGCGGATGCTGAGGGAGCACGGAGTCGAGTAGAACTGCTCTCAGGCTGGCCGGCGTATCCACGCGCCGTCGCCGCGGCGAGCGGTATCGGTGCCGTCGCGCAGCACGGCCTGACCGCGTCGAATCACTGAGCGTGGCCAGCCCTGCACTGTCCACCCGTCATAGACCGAGTAGCCCGACCGGGACCGCATCGTGGCGCCGTCGATGGTCTTGCGCTGCTGCGGATCCCACAGCACAAGATCAGCGTCGGCGCCGACAGTCATCGCGCCCTTGCGGGGGTAGAGGCCGAATAGCCGGGCCGCATTTCCCGACGTGAGTTCCACGAACTTGTCGAGTGTGATCCGGCCAGCCGCCACTCCCTCACTGAACAGCATCGGCCCGAGCGTTTCCAGGTCGGCGACGCCTTGCCTGGCGGTCACCACGTTCAGGGTTGGATCGAGCTTGGCGGCCAGTGACCAGGGTGCGTGATCGCTGCAGACCGTGTCGATATCGCCGGCCGCTAGGCCGCGCCACAGCGCGTCGCGGTCTGCCTGGCTTCGCAGCGGCGGCGCGCCCACGTACTTTGCGCCGTCCGGCTCAGCGAACCGCTCCTTGGTGAGGTGCAAGTACAACGGCCTCGTTTCTACATACACCGGGAGCCCTTCTGCGCGCGCCACGCGGCATAGATCGAGCGCGGCTGCTGAGGACAAGTGGACGATGTAGACAGGAGCGTCCGTCTGCCGGACCAAGCCAACCACCAGGTCGATGGCCGCGACCTCCGCGCCAACCGGCCGGGAGTCAGGAAAATGCCGAATCGCGCCGCGTCCTGATTCGATGAGCTCCTGGCCGGTTCGCTCGAGGATCCCGGCGTCTTCGCAGTGCATCAGCGTCAGTGACCCAGCACGGCCCGCCGCCGTCACCGCTTCCGCTAGGCCGGGGGTCGCCGCCATAAGGCGGGGATCGGACAGGAACACTTTGATGCTGGCGTGTCCGTCCGCGTTCAGCGCAGCGATCTCTGTTTCTGTGCGCTCGGTCAATTCGGTCAGCACCGGGTGCAAGAACCAGTCAACGGCGGCCTCGGCCGCTGCTCCGGCCATGTCCCGCGCGACCGCCGCCGCCATTGACTCGCCAGGCAGCGGGAACGTCATGTTGCCCACGGTCGTGATGCCGCCAGCAAAGGCGGCGAGGGACCCGCTCCAGAAGTCATCCACCCAGATAGATCCGCGCTCTTTGGTGGCCTCAGCGAGTGCGGCGCAGACCAAGTGGACGTGAGCATCGATGCCGCCAGGGAGCACGAGCAGGCCACCAGCGTCAAACTCTTCGTCGCCCGTCATCGGACCACCGAACTGGACGATCTGACCAGCGCTGACCCCGACGTCGGCGATCTCCTGGTGGCCGGGCGTCACCACGACGCCGCCGCGGATAACCAGATCACAGTGCCGAACAACCACCCAGGAATCGTGGCACGCCCCGGCCGTGAGCGGGAACCGAGCCTCGAGCGCAGAGTCCGGCCCCTGCGGCGGCCAGGTACCGCCTGACGGCGCGCGACCCGGCCGCTGGTCAAACTAGTTCCTGACATATCGGTCATGCCTGCTATCTCTTGATAGCTGTGAAAACCTGTGGGAGCCTTTTTTGGTCTGTGCATCACGCCGGGGAACAGAGGCGCCAGTCCGCGAGCGCGGGGCTCGCTGAGCGCCGCGATTCTCACGGGAGGCAGCGGGTGAAGCGGTTCGGGATCGCGTGTGCAGGATCTGTCGCGCTGGCCGGTGTTGCCTTAGCGCCCGTGACGATAGCGGCCGCTCAGGCCAGCTCGTCGCCCGCGCCGGCAATAGCTATCGCCGCCGAGGGCACCAACGGGCAGATGTATGTGCAGTCGCCGCAGCTGAGCGCGGGGTGGCATGCGGAGGGCGGGGACATCACCGGCCCGCCGGCGGTGGCCGCGGCGCCCAACGCCAACGGCACCACCGCGGTGTCGCCGTTGTTCGTGGCGACCGGCACGGACCAGCACCTGTACATCCGGTCCCTCACCAGCGGCTGGCAGGAGATCACGCCGGTCGCCACGTGCCTGGGCAGCCCCGCCGCGATGATCACCGGCTCGACCACCCTGACGCTGACGGTGGCGTGCGAGGGCACCAGCAGGGCGCTGTACTACGACACCGCGACGGTGCCGGCGTCCGGGCTGCCGGCGTTCACCACCGGCTGGGCCTACCTGGGCGGGACGCTGTCCGCCGGGCCGGCGGTGGCGCAGGTCGGCGGGACCACGACGTTCTTCGCCCCGGGCGCCGGCGGCCGCATCTACACCCGCACGATCAGTGCCGGGTTTGCTGAGCAGCCGTGGGCGTGCATCGGCTCCCCGGCCGCCGCGGTGCAGGCCGCCACCGGGGAGACGGTGTTCGGCTGTCAGGGCACCGACCACGCGCTGTGGTATGCCACCAGCAGCGGCACCGGGTGGAGCGCCGCCGCCTCGCTCGGCGGCTCGATGATCGGTGGTCCTGGTATCGCGGCCACCGGCGGGTCCAGCCAGCAGGTCGAGTTCTTGGCCGAGGGCACCAATCACGCTGTCTATGAGCGCACTACGACCGCCGGCTGGGCCAGTCTGGGCGGCAGCGTCGTCGACGGCGTCGGCGCGGTGGCCCTCAACAGCACGGCGAGCGGCCCTTCGTGGGGAGACGCGATAGAGGTCCCCGGCAGCGCTGCTCTGAACACCAACGGTGTCGCCGACGTCAGCTCGATATCGTGCCCATCGGCGGGCAACTGCACCGTCGGCGGCCAGTACGCGGACAGCTCCGGGATATCTGCTCAGGCATTCGTGGCCGATGAGGTGAACGGGACCTGGGGCGACGCGATCGAGGTGCCCGGCACGGCCGCCCTCAATACCGGCGACTACGCCTTCGTCTCCTCGGTGTCGTGTGCGTCAGCGGGCAATTGCGTCGCCGGCGGCGAGTACACAGTCAGCTCCTCCAGCATCAACGGCAGTCAGCAGGCATTCGTGGCCGATGAGGTGGGCGGCATGTGGGGGGACGCTATCGAGGTCCCCGGTACGGCCGGGCTCAACGTCGGCAATGGTGCCCAGGTCGAGTCGGTGTCATGTGCGTCGGCGGGCAACTGCACAGCAGTCGGCTCCTACACCGATGGTTCCAATGACCGGCAAGCGTTCGTGGCCGATGAGGCGGGTGGCATGTGGGGTGACGCGATCGAGGTGCCCGGCACCTCCACCCTGAATGCCGACGGGGACGCCCAGGTTGCCACCGTGTCGTGTCCGTCGGCAGGCAACTGCGCGGCCGGCGGCAACTTTGCCGACAGCACTGGCAACCTGCAGGCGTTCGTGGCCGTCGAGGCGGGTGGCATGTGGGGTGACGCGATCGAGGTGCCCGGCATCGCCGGCCTCAACACCGGCGGCTCCGGTGTTGCCTCAGTGTCGTGCGCATCGGCGGGCAACTGCACCATCGGCGGGGGCTATACCGACAGCTCTGGCCACGGCCAGGCGTTCGTGGCCGCCGAGGTGGGTGGCATCTGGGGTGACGCGATCGAGGTGCCCGGCACCGCCGCCCTTAACAGCGGAGGCATTGGCTCAGTAACGTCAGTGTCGTGCGCGTCCGCGGGCAACTGCGCCGTGGGGGGCGAGATCGCCACCAGCTCTAGTGCCCGTCAGCCGTTCGTGGCCGATGAAGTGAATGGCACTTGGGAGAACGCGATCGAGATTTCGGGTACTCCTACTAACGCTGGGGGCGATGAGGTTGCAGATGTGTCGTGCCCGTCGGCGGGCAACTGTGCGGCAGGCGGGTATGCCTCGCTCAGCAACAATGGCCTTCAAGCGTTTCTGGTCACCGAGGTAAACGGCACCTGGGGCGCGGCGATCCAGGTGCCAGGCCTGTCGACGCCCGCTGATGTAGTGGACTCGGTGTCATGCCCGCCGACCGGCAGCTGCGCGGCTGGCGGCGAGTACGACGACACAACAGCCGGGGGCAACGAGGCGTTCATCGTCAGCCAGAACTGAGGGCAACGCACGGCGCCCACAAAGTCCGGCTTCAGGTCGCCGGGCCGGCCAGCCCGGTCGCAGGCATCAGCCCAAGCGCGTTTAATGTGTCGCAGCCGATGGCAGCGCAGCAGGCCCAGGCACGCAGGGCTGAAATCCGGGTGGTCGAGAATCACCGGGCCTGGATGTCTACTCGGCTACCGGGACGCCGCTGACGCTCCGAATTCCGCGCGCCATGGCATGGGCAGTCGCAAGCGAGGCAGCTTGCGGACCGCCAGCTCCGAATTCCGGGTCCGGCAAAGGCCGCTCCGGTCTAATGTCAGCACATGCGCCACCTGGTGCTCCGCGCTCTGACGCCCAGCCTTCTCTTGCTCGCGTGCGGCTGTTTCCTGGCGACGGCTGGAATTGTCTACCTCGCCCGGCAGTCCGGTACGAGCTATATCCAGCCGGTCCCGAGCCATGTGTACCTGCTGCCTGTCATCCGACCCCCGCTACCGAGCGTAAGTCCAGCGCTCGTACCGGGCCGCTGACCCGATTTCGGCCATGAGCAAACGCGAGCGGCTCGGCGACCTTGTACGCCGACCATGAAGACCTCGGATACCGGGTTTCGGCTCCTGCCTGCGAATCGCTAGGAAGGCAGAGCCGCCGACACTGGCTGCGCCGCCTCGGAACGCCAGAGCTGCTGTTCGCTCTGGCGGCTGCCGTGATGGTGGCTGACGTCGTGGTTGTCGCCTACCGGGTTACGCACCCGGCCTGCCCGCCACATCTGAGCATTGTGCTCTCGATCCGGAACGGGGTGCCAGCCTCCTGCCCGGTCCCACGGCCTCCCGGCCACTGAACGGGCCCTGACTGCTAATTTCGAATTTCGGGCGGGGAGGAGATCCGCTGTCGACTACCTCTATCACCTATAGACGCTAGCTAGAATTTAGCCCGGCTCGTGCAGTACGGCGGGCCGGGCAGGAAGGACTCCCATGACGGCGCACCAGGTCATAGGCATAGCAGTGCTGGCCGTGTCCGCAGTCTCCGTCGGGTTCTGGCTCGCTAAGATCACCGGCCGCTACCCGGCGTCGTACCTGCTCACCTCCACGGCCGCCCTGCCGTTCCGCTCCGCCATCCTGACCTGCCTGCTCGGGATCTCGCTGATATGCGGCGGGTGGATCGTCGTATCCCTCATGCTCGTCGTGATCGCGTGGGAGATCGTCGTCCGGGCTGCAGCCCTGCTCCGGCGATTTCGTGCATCGCATGCCTCGTCATAGCTGATGATGCGACGGTGCGGTGTGTCAGCAGGGACGGCTCGACCGAGGTCAAGTGCATCCGGCTGAGCTGCAGCAGAGCGACTTAGCTATGCGCCCTGGTGCGCGACCAGGAACACATGGCTCCGGACGCGCTCGACGTAACCGCGGTCGTAGCTCAGGCCGGCGCAGAAGTCCACGATCCGCTTGCATACCTCGTCCTGCAGCTCGGTGAGGTCCAGGAGCACGTCGTCACCGCGCCGGTAAACGTCACCGATCTCCCGGACGCCGGCGTAACCCTGCAGGCTCAGCTCAACCGTCATGGCCGAATCGTACTGCCCCCGCACTGTCAGGACCGCCCGGTCAACCGCGAGCGCGGCCCGCGCGTCAACCGGAGGTGAGCGAGACAACTAAGCCCGAAGTCCGCCGCGAAAGGCGGCCGTTCTGGGAGCAATACTCGGCCGAAGACAAACGGCTCTTCGAGATGACATTCGCGGAACCCTGGCAGCCAATCTCGTCACAGTCCTGGTTGTCGCGCTCGCCATCTACTACGACAGGCCGCTGGCTCACCAGACCCAGCGTTCCCTCGACCACAAAGACCGCCAGTTCCTGGTCGCCTATGCGGTCCTTCTCGTCTGCAGTATGCCGTGTCCGGTATCCGGCAGCGCCACCTCCGGAAGCATCCGGCCTCGCCAAGGCTCCGTGACCTGGCCAGATTTCTCGTGGTGTTAACAGTCCTGTGCTCGCCGGTCGCCCTGATCATCCTGCTCGGCTTCGCTGCAGGCGTGAAATACTCACTGCCAGCACTGCCATAATTCGCTGCGGGCCACGAATTATTCTCCCAGAGCACTGCCCCCGCGGACCCCTGACCCATCAATTGCCGCTCCAGATGCTGGTGGGGAACTTACGGGTCTTGCCGTACATGCTCTTACGCAGCCCGTCGCACGACCGGCACTCCGGCCGGATTTTCCCGAGGTATGCCGGCCAGTCCGGGCCTGCCTCACCGCGGCGCATCTCGTCCAGAGTCTTATCACTCTTCGACCCGTTGCACCCTGCGCAGACGATGTGGGAACAGTGGTCGGCCAGGAAGCGCTGTAGGTCGGTACTATCGGAGCAGCCTTGACCAGCGGGCAGTTCCGTGGGGAACATTCTGAGCAGTTTTGAAGGTGTAACCAAAAGGCGACGGACGCAGTTTCTGCAGGTCAGAGGCCCAGGGGCTATAGCTCAGCTGGAAGAGCACCTGCTTTGCAAGCAGGGGGTCAGGGGTTCAAATCCCCTTAGCTCCACCATGACTTGTCCGGCGCCATGCGGCGTGGAAAATTGCTGGCAGGGTTGCCCGTAGATGCCGGTGGTCGCTTGAGGCGTGAACTCGTCCCTTAGCCTGGCGCCGGGGCCCGATGAAGGGCCATGCACTGTTGCTGCGAGCACGCCGGTCAGAATTTCGTCTGCTGGCCTGGGCCCCCGGGCTTCCCGCTGGTCTGTCCCGCCTGGCGGGGCCCGAGGGAGGTTCGTAGTGAGGGAGCCGGAGGAGATCCAGGAGCGTGAGCACGAGGTCGCCGTGGCGCGGGTGGCGGCGGTTGATGTGGCGAAGGCGTCAGGGGTGGTGTGCACGCGGGTGCCGCGCGTGGGCGAGCCGGGCCGGTTCGTAACGAGGGTGCACCCGGTTGATGCGACGACCAACGCGATCTTAGAGCTGGCTGATTACCTGGCCGGGATGCGGATCGAGAAGGTGGTGCTGGAGTCGACCAGTGACTACTGGCGGCCGTTCTTCTACCTGCTGGAAGCTGCCGGGCTGGACGTCGATCTGGTGAATGCGCGGGATGTTAAGAACGCGCCCGGCCGTCCCAAGACCGACAAGCTGGATGCAGTGTGGCTGGCGAAGCTGGCGGCCTGGGGCATGCTACGGCCGTCGTTCGTGCCGCCGGCCGAGATCCGGGCGCTGCGGCAGTACACCCGGGCGCGCACCCACGTGACCCAGGACCGGACCCGGTGCTGGCAGCGGCTGGAGAAGCTGCTCGAAGACGCCCTGATCAAGGTGTCGTCGGTGGCGTCCAAGCTGACCACGGCCTCGGCGCGGGACATGATCGGGGGGCTGATCGCCGGGGAGCGCGACCCGCAGGTGCTGGCCGGGCTGGCCCGGGGCCGGATGAAAGCCAGGCACGCCGCCCTGGTGCAGGCGCTGACCGGGATGTTCACCAGCCACCACGCCCAGATCGCGCAGATCCTGCTGGACCAGATCGCCTTCCTCGACGCCGCGGTCGCCCGGCTCACCAGCCGGATCGAGGACGCCATCGACGCGATCCCGGCCGCCTGGGGCGCTGACCCCGGCGGCGTCACCGGCGCCGGCGCCGGGACCGGGCCGGACGCCGCCGCGCTGCCCGCGATCATGCGGCTGGAAGAAATCCCCGGCGTCAGCGCCGCCCTGGCCTGCTCGATCATCGCCGAGACCGGGCTGGACATGACCCGGTTCCCCACCGCTGGCCACCTGGTGTCCTGGGCCGGGCTGTGCCCCCGCACCCTCCAGTCCGGCCCCCGTACCCGCCACGGGAAGGGCCAGGGCAACGCCTACCTGCGCGGCTACCTCGGCCAGGCCGCGACCGGCGCCGCCGGCACCGCCACCTTCCTCGGCGAGCGCTACGCCCGGATCGCCCGCCGCCGCGGCGGAGCCGTCGCCCAGGCCGCCGTCGCCCGCTCCATCCTGGTGATCATCTGGCACCTGCTCAGCGGCCGCGGCGCCAGGTTCGCCGACCTCGGCCCCGGCTACTACGAAACCAAGATCAACAAGAACCGGTCAGCCCGCAGTCACATCCGCCAGCTCGAGGCCCTCGGCTACACCGTCACCCTCACACCCGCCGCCTGACCCGCATCCCCGTCACCGGCGAGCCCCCAGGGCCGGCTGCGCCGGCGCTGCCGCGCGCCCCGCTGAGGCAGTGGATTTTCCGGTCAGTCGAGTTGATCAAGGTTTTCGAGGGGCCGGCATGGCCGTCTGCGCCGGAATTCGCCGATCGGATGGGTGATATGTCCGGAATCTGGGTTCCCGCGGGGGCGCGCGAGCAGAAATTGGGTTGTCGCACGGAGATAGGTGTATATACATTCATCCTCGCGGATCCGGTTGAGGGGAAGCCATCGGTTTGGGGGGAGGGAGCTGGTGGATCTGGGGGGCGCCGGGCGCGGCGGGGAGGGAGATGCGGGTCCGGGGGGAAGGACGGCGGGGTCCGGCGGGGAGGGAGCTGCGGGTCCGGGGGGGAAGGGGACGGTGGGTGCGGCGGGGAAAGGACGGCGGGTTCGGTGAGGAGGGAGCTGAGCTTGTGGACGCGGTGAGCAGGGAACTCGTGGGTCCGGCGAGGAGCGAATGCGTGTGCAGCTCGCTGCGGATGGCGACGAGGTCGGTCAACCGGCTCTACGACCGTGCGCTGGCGCCGGCGGGCCTGCGGGTGACCGGGTACAGCATCATGTCCCGGCTGGCCCAGGAGGGGCCGCTGTCGATCGGCGACCTGGCCAGCCGGCTGGGCATGGAGCGCACCACGTGCACCCGCGAGGTGGCGCCGCTGGTGGAGTCGGGGTTGGTCGAGGACACGGCCGCATCGGACCGGCGGCGCAGGCTGCTGCGGCTGACCGGCCTCGGGGCGCGCAAGCGCGCGCAGGCCTATCCGCTGTGGGAGCGGGTGCAGCAAATGGTCGCCGACGAGTTCGGCGATGCCGACGTGGCCGACCTGCTCGCCCGGCTCAGACGGCTGCGGGACAGCAGCGACCGGCTGTCGAACCCCTGATTGTCTCGGAAGGGAACACCATGCCATTCGTTCGCATCGACCTGGGCAGGTCCGCTGCCCGTGACCTCAGCGCGGTCGGGAACTGCGTTCATCGCGCCCTGGTGGAGACGCTGGGCGTCCCGGAGGGGGATCATTTCCAGGTCATCACCGGGCACGAGCCGGACGAGATCGTGTATGACCCGTCGTTCCTCGGCATCCGGCGAACCGGCGGGATCGTCTACATCCAGATCACGCTCGCCGTCGGCCGCGACACCGAGCTGAAGAAGGCGCTGTACCGGCGTATCAGCGAGCTGCTGGACGCGGAGTGCGCGGTCCGGCCGGCCGACGTCTTCATCACGCTGCTGGAGATCCCGTCCGAGAACTTCTCCTTCGGAGAGGGGCAGGCGCAGTACGCCGATCAGCTCCCGCCGCACCTGGCCGGGCTGGGTAAGGCCTAGCGGCCGCGGGCAACCGTTCAGGGCGAACACTCAACCAGGAAGGAACCTCACCGACAATGACACGCGACGTGATCACCAGTGACGAGCTCGCGCCAATCGAGCTTCCGTTCTCGCTGGGCGTGCGGGGCGGCGGGCTGCTGTTCCTCAGCGGCCAGGTAGGCCAGGACCCCGCCACGGGGCGGCTGGTCGACGGCGACGTCACGCCCCAGACCGATCAGATCCTCCGGAACATCGCGACCGCCCTGGCCGCGGCGGGCAAGGACCTGGGCGACGTCGTTCGCGTCGGCGTCTACCTCGCTGACTTGGCGGACTTCGCCGCGATGAACGAGGTGTACGCCCGGCACTTCACCAAGCCCTATCCGGCCCGCACCGCGATCGGCGTTGCCGCGCTGCCGCTGGGGGCGGCGGTCGAGATGGACGTGGTGGTGGCCTGAGCCATGGGATTCGACTTCAGCCTCGTGGACGTGTTCACCGACCGGCCCTTCGGCGGAAACCAGCTGGCCGTGTTTCCGGACGCCGACGGAATCGCCGAAGGGACCATGCAGCAGCTGGCCCGGGAGTTCAACTTCTCGGAGACCACCTTCGTCCTGCCGCCGAGCGATCCGTCCCACACCTGCCGGGTCCGGATCTTCACCCCGCACCGCGAGCTGCCGTTCGCCGGTCATCCGACCGTGGGCACGGCCGCGGTCCTGGCCAGCCTGAGCGACGGAGAGAACGGCGGGCGGCCGTTCGTGTTCGAGGAGGGCATCGGCCCGGTCTCGGTCACCGTCGACGGACCGGTGATCCGCCTCCACCTGCGGGATCCGGACTACCAGACCACCGGCGAGGCGCCACCGGTGGCCGCGATCGCGAAGGCCATCGGCCTGCCCGAGAACGCCATCGCGGAGAGCTGGTACGCGGGGCTGGGGATCAGGTTCTGCTTCGTGCGCCTGGCCGACGCGGGGCTGCTGAATCGCGCCGTGCTGGACAAGGCCGCCTGGGCGGCGGGCGTCGTCGGCGGCTGGTCGCCGGACCTGTACCTGTTCACCGGGGACTACCGCGACGGCGCCCGCGTGCAGGCCAGGTTCTTCGCACCGGGGGTAGGGGTGGAAGAGGATCCTGCCACCGGGTCGGCCTGCGCGACGCTGGTCGCCAGCCTCGCCCTGCGGTCGCCGGAGCAGGACGGCACCTACCAGCTGGAGATCGAGCAGGGCGTGGCCATGGGGCGTCCCAGCGAGCTGCACGGAACCGCCCGCAAACAAGGCGGCCGGGTCGGCGAGCTCATCGTGGCCGGACGCGCCGCCATCGTCGGGCACGGCACCATGACGCTGCCCGCCGGGTAGACCGCCGGGCGGCCCGGAGACTAAAGAACCTGGTCCGGGCGGGGACCTTACGATCCCGCCCGGACCAGGTTCGCCCCCCCAGCGAACCCCTGCCCATCCCCCCGGGCTCGCGGTTCGGGGTCGGCACCCTCCGTGACGAAAGGTCCGCCCGGAGTGTCACCTTCGGGCGTCATCCATCGCGCTGTATTTAGTCCGGCTTTCCGGTTAGCCGGGTAAATCGTGGCACGATAGTATCCCGCCCGTGACCCCTTCGGCGCGCAACCGAGTTTAGCGAGCATTTGGGACCCGCGTGAGATTGCAGGCTAAGGTGTAGGGAGACAACTGAGTCTCCTATCAAGCGGTGCTATCGGAGCGACAGATGACGATGGTGACCCGTCATTGAGCCCGCGGCCTGCCGTATCGCGTGACGATGCGACCGCGCGGCAATTCCTCAAGGCCGCCACGCAGCTTATCGATGCTTATCTAGACGACCAGCCAGGCGAGAAGCAGCCGGCCCGGCTGCGATCGATCCACTTCCCGGCGGCCCTGGAGTGGCTCAGGACCGAGGACGTCGTCCGCATGGCCGCGGCCGGGGGGAGCGCCGGAGCCAGCCGCAAGGCGTTCTTCAACCGGTGGCGCACCCGCGAGGAGTTCCTGCCCGATGCGCTGGTCTACGCCCTGGCCGAGGAGGAGGTGGACGAGCCGCCGAACGAGCAGGCCAGGCAGGTGCCGGAGGTCGTGACGGCGCCGGTGCCGTTTTCGCAGGAGGTGATCAGGATCGCCGATGGCCTGCTCGAGTCGCTGCAGCGGCACCCGCGCAGTTATCTGACGCTCCATATCGGGCCGCTGCTCGCGCAGCACCCGGCCCTATGGGAGGCGCTGATGCCGGCCATGCGCGCCGGAGTCCAGGCGTGGGCGGACGGCTATGCGGCCGTGCTCGCCGATCTGGGTTTAGTCCTGCGGCCCGGGTGGACGCCGCACCGCCTGTCGCTCGCGCTGCAGGCGGCGCTCGACGGATTCCTGCTGCGCCACCGGATAATGCCGGACGACTACGGGCCCTCGCGCTATGAAGGCGCGGGTCTTTTCGCCGATACCGTGCTCGCGGTGATACTCGGCGTCATCGACGTCGACCGCAGCGGCACAAACGGCCGCGAAGCGCTGGACCGGCTCATCGGGCGCTGACCGGGCCGGTCTCGGCGGCGGTCGGCGGTCCGGCGGTCCGGCGGCCGGCCGTCACCGGAACAGCGCGCTGTAGGCGTTGAGGGCGGGCTGGCCGCCCAGGTGCGCGTACAGAACCGTGGAGTCCCGGCCGATCTGGCCGGTGCGGACCAGGTCGATCAGCCCGGCCATGGACTTGCCCTCGTAGACCGGGTCGGTGATCATTCCCTCCAGTGCCCCGGTCAGCCTGATCGCGTCCAGCGTGGACTTGACCGGGATGCCGTAGTGGTCGCCCGCATAGCCGGGCAGCACGGTGATCTCGTCGTCGCGCAGTTCCCGGCCCAGGCCGATCAGCGCGGCGGTGTTGCGGGCGATCTTCTCGACCTGGGCCCGGGTCTCCTCCAGCTTGGCCGACGCGTCGATGCCGATCACCCGCCGGGGCCGGGACTGGCCCGCGAAGCCGGCGATCATCCCGGCCTGGGTGGAGCCGGTGACGGTGCACACGACGATCGTGTCGAAGAACACCCCAAGCTGCTCCTCCTGCTGGCGTACCTCGTAGGCCCAGTTGGCGAAGCCGAGCCCGCCGAGCCGGTGGTCGGAGGCGCCGGCCGGGATCGCGTACGGGGTGCCGCCCTGGACCCGGACGTCCTCCAGGGCCCGCTCCCAGCTGGCCTTGAAGCCGATGCCGAAGCCCGCGTCGACCAGGCGCACGTCGGCGCCCATGATCCGGGAGAGCAGGATGTTGCCGACCCGGTCGTTGACGGAGTCGGGCCAGTCGACCCAGCTCTCCTGGACCAGCAGGGCGCGCAACCCCAGCCGCGCCGCGACCGCGGCGACCTGGCGGGTGTGGTTCGACTGCACCCCGCCGATCGAGACCAGCGTGTCGGCGCCCTGGGCCAGGGCGTCCGGCACCAGGTACTCCAGCTTCCGGGTCTTGTTGCCGCCGAAGGCCAGCCCGGAATTGCAGTCCTCCCGCTTGGCCCAGACCTTCGCCCCGCCCAGGTGCGCGGAGAGCCGCTCCAGCGGGTGGACCGGGCTGGGGCCGAACAGCAGCGGGTAGCGCGGGAAATCGTCCAGGGACACTGCGGCCTCCACAAACGGATCTACGGCCAACCGGGGCGGGGGCACAAAGATCTTTGCCCCCGATGCTGCCAGGATAGGCGTGATGGCCGACGCTGCACTGGCCGTGCGCGGACGAGACTAGGACGCAGTCGTAGAACGCACAAGTGTGCACATGGCGCCGGGCTGTCGTTATCGTGTCGATAAAGGTGGCTCGCTGAGCAGGAGGCGGGGTGGCGTGGCCGAGATCGTGTCGCTGGCCGACGCCATCGCCGCCGCGGTCCACGACGGCGACACGGTGGCGATGGAGGGCTTCACCCACCTGATCCCGCACGCGGCGGGGCGCGAGGTGATCCGGCAGCGGCGGCGCGAGCTCACGCTGGTCCGGATGACCCCGGACGTGATATACGACCAGCTGATCGGCGCCGGGTGCGCCCGCAAGCTGGTGTTCTCCTGGGGCGGCAACCCCGGCGTCGGGTCGCTGCACAGGTTCCGCGACGCGGTGGAGCATTCCTGGCCGGTGCCGCTGGAGCTCGAGGAGCACAGCCACGCCGGGATGGCCAACCGCTACGTGGCGGGCGCGTCCGGGCTGCCGTTCGCGGTGCTGCGCGGCTACAGCGGGACCGGGCTGGCCAGCCCGGCCGCCAGCACCCGGGCCAGCATCGCCGAGATCATTTGCCCGTTCACCGGCGACCGGCTGACCGCGGTCGCGGCGCTGCGGCCGGACGTCACCGTGATCCACGCCCAGCGGGCCGACCGGGCCGGCAACGTCCAGCTCTGGGGCATCACCGGGGTGCAGAAGGAGGCGGTGCTGGCCGCCGCGCGGTCGGTGGTCACGGTCGAGGAGATCGTCGCCGAGCTCGACCCCAGGCCCGGCGCCATCGTGCTGCCCGCCTGGGCCGTCGGCTACGTGGCACTGGCCCCCGGCGGCGCCCACCCGTCCTACGCGCTGGACTACACGGTCCGCGACAACGACTTCTACGTGGCCTGGGACGCGATCAGCCGGGACCGGGCGGCGTTCGGGCGCTGGCTGGACCGGCACGTCTACGCGGAGCAAGCCCGGTGACCGGCGCTCTCGCCCGCTACACGGCCGACGAGATCATGACGGTCACAGCGGCGCGGGCGCTGCGCGGCCGGCCGACCTGCTTCGTCGGCATCGGCCTGCCCAGCGAGGCGGCCAACCTGGCCCGGGCCACCCACTCCCCGGGCCTGGTGCTGATCTACGAGTCCGGCGCGATCGGCGCCAAGCCGGGCGCGCTGCCGCTGTCCATCGGCGACGGCATCCTGGCCGAGACGGCCGACGCGGTGGTCAGCGTGCCGGAGATCTTCAACTACTGGCTGCAGCCGGGCCGGATCGACACCGGCTTCCTCGGCGCGGCCCAGATCGACCGGTTCGCCAACATCAACACCACCGTGATCGGCGCGGACTACGCCGATCCCAAGGTCAGGCTGCCCGGCGCGGGCGGCGCCCCGGAGATCGCGGCGTCCTGCCGGGAAGTCATCGTGATCGTGCGGCAGACGCCGCAGACGTTCGTCGAGCGGGTGGACTTCGTTACCTCGGTCGGCTTCGGGGACGGGCCGGGCAGCCGGGCCTGCCTCGGGCTGCCCGGCGCCGGCCCGCAGAAGATCATCACGAACCTGGGCGTGCTCGAGCCCGACCCGCGGACGTGCGAGCTGGTGCTGACCGGGGTGTACCCGGGCGTATCGGTGGCCCAGGTCAGGGACCGAACCGGATGGGACCTGCGGGTGACCGCGGGCCTGGCCGAGATCGCGGCCCCGTCCGCCTCCGAGCTGAGCGCGCTGCGCGCCCTGCGGGCGACCATGCCCGCCGCGGAGGTCAAGACGGATTTGTAACGCCCCGTCTCGGGGTGAACTGGGTGAGAGGAGCACTGGCCGTGCCGCTAGTTGTACGCAACACCCCGCGGACCGATCTCGGGCTGGTCGACGGCCTGGCCCGCGCCGGGGTCGCGACGGTGCACGAGGCCCAGGGCCGCACCGGGCTGCTGCGCGCCGACATCCGGCCCATCTTCCGGCCGGCGCGCATCGCGGGCAACGCCCTGACCTGCGAGGTCGCCCCGGGCGACAACTGGTCGATCCACGTGGCCGTGGAGCAGGCGCGGCCGGGGGACGTGCTGGTGGTCACCCCGACAAGCCCGTGCGAGGACGGGTACGTCGGCGATCTGCTGGCCGGCAGCCTGCTGGCGCACGGCGTGCGCGGCGTGGTCATCGACGCGGGCGTGCGGGACGTGGCGGCACTGACGGAGATGGGGTTCCCGGTCTGGTCCAGGGCGATCTCGGCCAAGGGCACGGTCAAGGAGACGCCGGGCAACATCGGGACGCCGATCGTCTGCGGCGGCGCGTACGTACGGCCCGGCGACGTGGTCGTGGCCGACGACGACGGGGTCGTGGTCGTGCCCCGCGAGGAGGCCGCGACCGTGCTCAAGGCGGCCCGGGACCGGGAGGACAGCGAGGCGGCCAAGCGGATCAAGCTCAACGCCGGGGAGCTGGGCCTGGACCTCTACAACATGCGCGGCCGGCTGGCCGACAAGGGCCTGCGCTACGTGGACTACACGGAAGCCTCATGAACCAGAAAGCCATTCGCTGCAGCGCCATGCGCGGCGGGACGTCCAAGGGCCTGGTGTTCCTGGCCGACGACCTGCCCGCCGACACCGCGGCCCGGGACGCGGTGCTGCTGGCCGCGATGGGCTCGCCGGACCCGAGGGAGATCGACGGCATGGGCGGCAGCCACCCGCTGACCTCCAAGGTCGCCGTGGTGAGTCGCTCGGACCGCGAGGACGCCGACGTCGAGTACCTGTTCCTGCAGGTCTGGCCGGACCGGCCGGAGGTCTCCGACCGGCAGAACTGCGGCAACATGCTGGCCGCGGTCGGGCCGTTCGCGATCGAGGAGGGGCTGGTGCCGGCGGCCGGCGAGGTCACGCCGGTCCGGATCTGGATGCGGAACACGAAGACCCTGGCCACCGCGTCGGTGCAGACGCCCGGCGGGCGGGTCCGCTACGACGGCACCGCGCGCATCGACGGCGTGCCCGGGACCCACGCGCCGGTCCCGATCGAGTTCGCCGACGTCGCCGGGTCGTCGTGCGGCGCGCTGCTCCCCACCGGGTACATCACCGACGTCATCGAGGGGACCACGGTCACCTGCATCGACAACGGCATGCCGGTGGTGTGCCTGGCCGCCGCGGACCTCGGCGTGACCGGGCAGGAGTCGCCCAAGGACCTGGAAGGGAACGCGGAGCTGACCAAGCGGGTCGAGGCGATCCGCCTGGCCGCCGGGCCGATGATGAACCTGGGCGACGTCACCCACGCCACGGTCCCGAAGATGAGCCTGCTGGCGCCTCCGGCCCACGGCGGGGCGGTGTCGACCCGCACGTTCATACCGCACCGGGTGCACGAGGCGATCGGGGTGCTGGGCGCGGTCTCGGTGGCCACGGCGTGCATGCTGTCCGGGTCGGTGGCGAACGCGGTCGCGGTGCTCCCGGACCGGTCCGGCGGCGCGGCCGAGATCGAGGTCGAGCACCCGACCGGCTTCTTCACGGTCACGATCGAGGCGCAGTCGTCGGGCGGCGGGTTCGCCGTGACCAGATCGGCGCTGCTGCGCACCGCCCGCCTGCTGATGCGGGGCGAGGTGCTGGTGCCCGCGTCGGCCTGGGACCAGCAGGGAGGCCCGCGGTGATCATCGACTGCCACGGCCATTACACGACCGCCCCGCCCCAGCACGAGACGTGGCGTAAAAGTCAGTTGTCGGCCTTCGCCGAGGGCCGCCCGTCGCCGCCCTACCCCTCGATCGCCGACGACGAGATCCGCGAATCGATCGAGCGGAACCAGCTCAGGCTGCTCCGCGAGCGCGGCGCCGACATGACCATCTTCTCGCCGCGGGCGTCGGCCATGGCCCACCACGAGGGCGACGAGCGGATCAGCGGCGAGTGGTCGCGGGCCTGCAACGACCTGATCGCCCGGGTGGTCGGGCTGTTCCCCGACACGTTCATCGGAGTCTGCCAGCTGCCGCAGTCGCCCGGCGCCGACCTGAAGGCGTCGGTCGCCGAGCTGGAGCGCTGCGTGCTCGAGCTCGGCTTCGTGGGCTGCAACCTGAACCCGGACCCGAGCGGCGGCCGGTGGACCTCGCCGCCGCTCACCGACCGGTACTGGTACCCGGTCTACGAGAAGATGTGCGAGCTGGACGTGCCCGCGATGGTGCACGTGTCGGCCAGCTGCAACCCGAACTTCCACGCCACCGGTGCCCACTACATCAACGCCGACACCACGGCGTTCATGCAGTTCATCCAGGGGGACCTGTTCGCCGACTTCCCCGGCCTGCGGCTGGTGATCCCGCACGGCGGCGGCGCGGTTCCCTACCACTGGGGCCGCTACCGCGGGCTGGCCGACATGCTGAACAAGCCGCCGCTGGCCGAGCACGTGATGCGGAACGTGTTCTTCGACACCTGCGTCTACCACCAGCCCGGCATCGACCTGCTGTTCGACGTGATCGACGTCGGCAACATCCTGTTCGGCTCGGAGATGGTCGGCGCGGTCCGCGGCATCGACCCGCAGACCGGGCATCACTTCGACGACACCAAGCGCTACATCGACGCGCTCGGCCTGGCCGAGGCCGACGCGGCCAAGGCGTACTCCGGCAACGCCCGGCGGGTCTACCCGCGCCTGGACCGAGCGCTGCGCGCACGAGGACGGTAGATGACTGCTCAGCGTCCCGCCCCCCCGCCCCAGCCCGACGCCGACTGGCTGTCGTTCGATCCGGACCCGAGCAAGCCGGGCTACCTTCCGCCGCCCGGCGCGGTCGACGCCCATTGCCACGTGTTCGGCCCGGGGGACGTGTTTCCTTACGCCCCGGAGCGCAAGTACACCCCGACCGACGCCGGCAAGGAGCAGCTGTTCGCGCTGCGCGACTTCCTCGGCTTCGAACGCAACGTCATCGTCCAGGCGACCTGCCACGGAGCCGACAACCGGGCCCTGGCGGACGCCCTGGTGGCGGCCGGCGGACGCGCCCGTGGCGTCGCGACCATCCGGCCCGGCGTATCAGCGGCCGAGCTGGCCGACTTGCACGCAGCCGGCGTCCGCGGCATCCGCTTCAACTTCGTCAGGCGGCTGGCCGACCCCAAGCCAGATGACTACTACCTGGGGCTGACCGACCTGGTGGCCGAGCTCGGCTGGCACGTCGTGGTGTACTTCGAGGCCGCGGACCTGGCCGAGCGGTGGGGCCTGTTCAGTAACCTGCCGACGGTGGTGGTGGTTGACCACATGGGCCGGCCGGATGTGTCCCAGCCGGTCGACGGGCCCGGCTTCGCGTTGTACCTGCGCTTCCTGCACGAGAACGAGAACGTCTGGTCCAAGGTGAGCGGCGCGGAACGCCTGTCGGTCTCCGGCCCGCCGCAGTACGCGGACTATGTCCCCTTCGCGCGCCGCATCATCGAGGCGTTCCCGGACCGGGTCTTGTGGGGGACCGACTGGCCGCACCCGAACATGAAGAGCCACATGCCCGACGACGGCGCCCTGGTGGACCTCATCCCGCGGATCGCCACGACCGACGACCTGCAGCGCCGACTGCTGGTCGACAACCCGCAGCGCCTGTACTGGGAGGAGCGATGACGGCGTACACCTCAGAGTTCGATGACATCCCCGGCACCCGGGTCTTCACCGCGCAACGCGCGAAACAGGGCTACCACCTGAACCAGTTCTGCATGAGCTTGATGAAGCCGGAGAACCGCGAGCGGTTCAAGGCCGACGAGCGGGCTTACCTCGACGAATGGCCGATGACCGAGGAGCAGAAGCAGGCCGTGCTCGACCGCGACTACAACGCGATGCTGGAGAACGGCGGGAACATCTACTTCCTGGCGAAGATCTTCGCCACGGACGGGCTCAGCTACCTGCAGGCGGTATCCACTATGACCGGGATGAACATCGAGGACTACCAGCAGATGATGCTGTCCGGCGGGCGCCCGCCCGAGGGCTGGCGCTCGGTAAAGGACGGGACCTGACGTGGCGCGCATTACCGCCGGCCTGACCACCAGCCACATTCCGGCCATCGGCGCGGCGATCGACCTGGGCAAGACCGGCGAGCCCTACTGGAAGCCCTTGTTCGCCGGGTACGACTGGACCAAGGCCTGGGCCGCCACGGAGGTCCCGGACGTGGTGATCTTGGTCTACAACGATCACGCGTCCGCGTTCACGCCCGAGGTCGTGCCCACCTTCGCGCTCGGCTGCGCGGATGAGTTCGCGCCGGCCGACGAAGGCTACGGCCCCCGCCCGGTGCCGGTGGTGGTCGGCCATCCCGAGCTGGCGGCGCACCTGGCGCAGTCGCTGATCCTGGACGAGTTCGACCTCACCTTGATGTACAAGCTGGACGTGGACCACGGCCTGACCGTGCCGCTGTCCCTGGTCTACGGCCAGCCGGACGCCTGGCCGGTGCGGGTCATCCCGCTGGCGGTAAACGTCGTGCAGTACCCCCCGCCGACCGGCCACCGCTGCTACATGCTGGGGCAGGCGATCCGCCGGGCGGTCCGCAGCTACGGCGAGGACCTGTCGGTCCAGGTCTGGGGGACCGGCGGGATGAGCCACCAGCTGCAAGGACCCCGCGCGGGCTTCATCAACTCCGAGTTCGACAACGCCTTCTTCGACCGCCTGGTCAACGACCCGGACAACCTGGCCCTGGTGCCGCACATCACCTACGTGCGCGAGGCCGGCTCGGAGGGGATCGAGCTGGTCATGCAGCTGATCATGCGCGGCGCCATGGGCGCGCACGTCACCGAGCTGTACCGCTTCTACCATGTCCCCGGATCCAACACCGCGGTCGGGCACATCGTGGTCCGGCCTGCCGACGGCCGGGACCAGAACCAGGAAGTGAACTAGGCCCATGCGCATCGCACTCGCCGGGACCGGCGCCTTCGGCCTCAAGCACCTGGACGCCCTGGCGGTCATCGACGGCGTCACCGTCACGTCCGTGGTCAGCCACAGGCTGGAACAGGCCGAGGAGGTGGCGCGCAAGTACGGCGTCCCGCGCGCCTCGACCGACCTGGACGACGTGCTGGCCAGCGACGACACCGACGCGGTCATCTTGTGTACCCCGACGCAGCTGCACGCCCGCCAGGCCATCGCGGCGATGCGCGCGGGTAAGCATGTCCAGGTCGAGATTCCGCTGGCGGACAGCTGGCCGGACGCGCAGCAGGTCGCGGCGGTGCAGCGGGAGACCGGCCTGACCTGCATGGTCGGGCACACCCGCCGATTCAACCCGTCGCATCAGTGGATTCACCGCCGCATCGCCGCGGGCGAGCTGTCGATCCAGCAGATGGACGTGCAGACGTACTTCTTCCGCCGCACGAACATGAACGCCCTGGGCCAGCCCCGCAGCTGGACCGATAACCTGCTGTGGCACCACGCCGCGCACACCGTCGACCTGTTCGGCTACCAGACCGCCGAGGACGTCCAGGTCGCCCACGCCGTGCAGGGCCCCCACCACCCTGAGCTGGGCATCGCGATGGACATGTCCATCCAGCTGCGGACTCCGGCCGGCCGCATCTGCACGCTGTCGCTGAGCTTCAACAACGACGGGCCGCTCGGCAGCTTCTTCCGCTACATCTGCGACAACGGCACCTACATCGCGCGGTACGACGACCTGGTGACCGGCCGCGAGGAGCCCGTCGACGTATCCGCGGTCGACGTCTCGGTCAACGGCATCGAGTTGCAGGACCGCGAGTTCATCAGCGCGATCCGCCAGGGGCGCGAGCCCAACTCCAGCGTCCGCGACGTCCTGCCCTGCTACCGGGTCCTCGGCGAACTCGACACCGAGCTGGCCGGCCAGCGGTAGCCCGAATCAGCCGCGGCTCTCGTCGGCTCGGCGGGAACCCTTGAACAGTCCGGCTGATCCGCGCGGGGACCGAACGACCCGCAACCGATCAAGCCCTGGACACGCTGGAGGTGCCGTGATGCGTATTGCCGCCGGTGACTACGAGATCGACGACGACCCGGACCGGGTCGACGCCGCGGCCGCGGTGGCGTTCTTGACCACCGCGGCCTACTGGGGGCGGTGGCGTGGCGGCGAGGACATCAGGCGCCAGATCGGGGCGGCCTGGCGCGTCGTGGGCGCCTACGACCGGACCGGGGCCATGGTCGGCTTCGCCCGCGCGTTCGGCGACGGCGGAGCCGCCTACCTGTCCGATGTGTACGTGCTGCCCGAGCACCGCGGCGCCGGGCTCGGCCAGGCCATCGTGCGGATGATGATCGAGGACGGGCCGGGCTCCGGCTGGCGCTGGATGCTGCACACCTCCGACGCGCACGGCCTGTACCGGCAGTTCGGCTTCGCCTCGCCCGATGGCCGCTACCTCGAGCGCCCGGGGGCGGATGGGGAGACGGGCAGCCCGGCGGGGATCGTCTCCCCGAGGCTGACTGGCGAGCTCGTCCGCCTGGAGCCGCTGCGGCCTCAGCACGTGCCCGGGCTGGTCGCCGCGGCCGCCGACGGCGGCGAGTTGTACCGCTGGTCCCCGGTGCCGCAAGACGAGGCCCAGGCCCGCGAGTACGTCGAGACCGCGATAGCGGCCCGGGACCGCGGGACGGCGGTGCCCTTCGCGGTGGTCCGCGCCGAGGACGACGCGGTGATCGGCTCGACGCGATTCTTCGATCTCAGCTACTGGGCCTGGCCCGCCGGCCAGCACCGGACCGGGCCCGACGGCTGTGAGATCGGCTACACCTGGCTCAGCCCGAAGGCGATCAGGACCGGCGCGAACACCGAGATGAAGCGCCTTATGCTGACGCACGCCTTCGAGGTCTGGCAGGTGCAGGCCGTGTGCCTGCACACCGACGCGCGGAACCAGCGGTCACGGGACGCGATGCGGCGAATCGGCGCGCGCTACGAGGGCACCCTGCGTGCGCACCGGCTAGACGCGGACGGGAAGCCCCGCGACTCGGCGCGCTTCAGCATCACCGCCGCCGAGTGGCCGGCGGTCAGACAGCATCTTGACGAGCTTTCCCGCCGCTACCAGCGATCGTGACCACCTCCGCGGCGCCGGCCAGCGGACGGGCAGCCAGGGACCGCCACCAGGCCTGGCCGGATTCGGGCAGCATGTAGATGGGGTCGTAGTAGGGGTACTCGCGGCTGAGCGCCAGCTCGTCATCCTGCTCGATGGCGGTGTGGTAGTTCTTGGTCCAGTAGGAGATGCCGCGCTCGGCATCGTACCTGGCCACCTGGTGCAGCCAGCGCTTGCCGACGTAGGGCACGTCGCACACCATCCGCGGGGTCGCGAACCCCGGCAGGTAGCCCATGATGTCGTGCTGCAGCGACTGGCCCTCGGCCAGCGTCAGCCGCCAGTGCTCGCTGCCGGGGATCATGTCGCACATGTAGAAGTAGTACGGCATGATCGCGGCCTCATCGAGCAGGGCAAAGCACAGGTCGAGCAGCGCCCCGGCGCTGTCATTCACCCCGCGCAGCAGGACGCCCTGGTTCCGCACGTCGCGCACGCCGGCCTCCAGCATGGCCCGCGCGGCCCGGGCCACCAGCGGCGTCACCGACTGGGCCGAGTTCACGTGGGTGTGGATGGCGATGCTCACGCCGCGCGAGCGGGCGGTACTAGCAAGCCGGGCCATGCCGGCCCGGACCTGGTCAGACAGCCAGTGCTGGGGCAGTCCCATCAGCGCCTTGCTGGCCAGCCTGATGTCCCTGATCGAGTCGATCTCGAGGAGCGCGGCCACGAACGACTCCAGTCGCGGCCAGGGCAGGTTGGCCACGTCCCCGCCGGACACCACCACGTCGCGCACCCCCGGCGTGCGGCGCAGGTAGGCCAGCATCGCGTCGAGCCGGTCTTCGCGGGCGAGCGCGAACTTGTGCTTGTCGGTCCCGGGGGTCGGGTTGCCCACCAGGTCCATCCGCGTGCAGTGGCCGCAGTACTGCGGGCAGGTCGGCAGCAGCTCGGCGAGCACCTTGGTGGGGTAGCGGTGGGTGAGGCCCTCGACGGCCCACATCTCCGCCTCGTGCAGCGAGTCACGCTGCGCGTACGGGTGCGAGGGCCAGTCGGCCCGCCGGTCGCTGAACGCCGGGATCATGTACCTGCGCACCGGGTCGGCGTAGAACGCCTCGGTGAAGCCCGGCTGGTCGGGCGACCCGGACGGCACCATCGTGTTGAGCATCTGGGGCGGGAGCAGCATCGACATGGTGGCTCGCTCGCGCTGGTCGCGCTCGAGGTCGTCGAAGAACGCCTCGGCCAGCCCCGGGCCGGTGACCTGCCTCAGCTGGCGGGCGTTCTTGACGCAGTGCGCGCGCTGCCACTGCACGGATTCCCAGTCCTCGGCGGACACCTCGGCCCAGCCGGGGAACCGGCGCCAGTCGGGTTCGGCCAGCTCATGACGCTTGTAAACGTAAGGCTGCGAGACCATGGACGAAGCCCTCCAATCTATGGATAATACCGAAGGACCTGCGGTACAAAACGTAGTGAACCGTAGATCCTTCGGAACGGCCCGTCGGTTACGTGGCCGTCGGCGCACCCGTACGTGCGGATGCTCACCCGGACTCTTCCGCCCGCCCTGACGAGCGAGGCGGAAGCTGGGTGGCAATAAATCTTCTTGATATCACGCTCTATGCCTAAGAACTTTCGGCATTAAGGTACTATAACAGAAAATTTTCCTGTTGCGCACCCGCCTGCCCACCCAGGGCAGGTCGACGCGGGCCGGCCTACACCGGCCGGCTTGCGGGAAGGACCACGTGCATGACCACTACGCTCTCGCCGCTCGGACTCCGCCGCGTCCTCGACCCCCCCGGCGTTCTGCCGCAGGCCGCCTGGCGGCTGGACGCGAGCGCCGCGATCGCGGCCGATGAGGTGCGGATCCGCGTCGACCGGCTGAACCTGGACGCCGCCTCCTACCGCCAGCTCCGCGAGGCCTACGCGGGCGACCCGGACAAGATCAGGGCTGCGGTCGTCGAGATCATCGCCACCCGGGGCAAGATGCAGAATCCGGTCACCGGGTCGGGCGGCATGCTGACCGGCACGGTCGAGGAGGTGGGCCCGGATTCCCCGCTGGGGCTCGAGCCCGGGCAGCGGATAGCCACGCTGGTCTCCCTGACCCTGACCCCTCTGGTCATCACCGACTCGCTCGCCCGCTGGGACGGGCAGTCCGAGCAGGTCCCGTGCGAGGGCCACGCCATCTTGTTCGCCCGGTCCATCGCCGCTGTTCTCCCCGACGACCTCCCGGTACCGCTGTCACTCGCGGTTCTCGACGTCTGCGGCGCCCCGGCCCTGACCAAGCGCGTCGTCACCGCGGGCTCCAGGGCGGGCCAGGGGCCAGTGGCCCTCATCGTCGGCGCGGCAGGCAAGAGCGGCTCGCTGTCGGCAGCGGCTGCGCGCCAGGCCGGGGCGGCCAGGGTCATCGGCGTCGTCCCCGCCCAGGCCGAGGCGGCACTGCTGCGGGAGGCCGGCGGGCTGGTGGACGCGGTCGTCATCGCCGACGCCAGGGACCCCGCGGGCCTGGCCCGCGCGGTGCAAGCCGCCGGCGGCCCGGCCGACGTGACCGTCGTCTGCGTCGACGTGGCCGGCTGCGAAGGGGGCGCGATCTTGTCCACGGCCCAGGCCGGGACGGTGATCTTCTTCTCGATGGCGACCTCGTTCAGCTCCGCCGCGCTGAGCGCCGAGGGCGTGGCCGCGGACGTGACGATGCTGGTGGGCAACGGGTACGTACCGGGTCACGCCGAGCTCGCGCTCGACCTGGTCCGGACCACGCCGGCGCTGCGCGCCCTGTTCGAGCAACGCCTGTCAGCTCACGGCGCCGAAGGAGGCCAGCGGTGACAGGAAAGCTGAACCTCGATCCGGCGGTAGTGGCGCAGGCCCGCGAGCTGGCCAGGCGGGCTGGGCAGCCGGTGGTGGAACTCGCGCGGACGCACACCACCGTGTCGGTGGAACGGGCCGTGCTGCGGCTGGCCGGGCTGGAGGGGGCCGACGAAGACGGGATGCCGTGGGTGAACCGGCTGACCGACGCGGTCCGGGAATCGGTCGGGCTGGAGCACGGGACCGCCCTGCCGGTCTGGGACGCGATGCTGGCCGGCGGCTACCCGGACCTGCGCACGCTGGCCGTCGACGCCGGGGCGGGGCTGGTCAAGTTCCGTCTTCCCGCGGGCGATGATGCTGACGCGGCCCGTGAAAGCGCGGACCGTTCGGTGAAAAAAGGAATCTCCCGGATCGATGCCCAGCGGGCCGAGCGGCACCGGATGGTGGCCGCCACGTCGGACCCGCCGATGCCGTGGATCTACCTGATCGTCGCGACCGGCGACATCTACGAGGACATCCCGCAGGCCCAGGCGGCGGCGCGGGAGGGGGCCGACGTCATCGCGGTGATCAGGTCCACGGGGCAGTCGCTGCTGGACTACGTGCCGGAGGGCGCGACCAGGGAGGGGTACGCGGGGACCTACGCGACTCAGGAGAACTTCCGGCTGATGCGCGCCGCGCTGGACGACGTCTCCCGCGAGCTCGGGCGCTACGTCCGGCTGACCAACTACGCCTCCGGTCTTTGCATGCCGGAGATCGCCTCGCTGGCCGGGCTCGAGCGGCTGGACATGATGCTGAACGACTGCATGTACGGCATCATCTTCCGCGACATCAACCCGGTGCGGACCTTCATCGACCAGCGGTTCTCGCGGCAGGTGCACGCGCGGGCGGGCATCGTCATCAACACCGGCGAGGACAACTACCTGACCACCGCCGACGCGGTGGACGCGGCGCACACCGTGGTCGTGTCGCAGCTGCTGAACGAGTTCTTCGGCCGCGAGGCGGGGCTCGCCGACGGCCAGCTCGGGCTGGGGCACGCGTTCGAGATCAACCCCGAGCTGCCGGACTCGTTCCTGCTCGAGCTGGCTCACGCGCAGCTGATCAGGGAGCTGTTCCCGGACGCGCCGCTGAAGTACATGCCGCCGACCAAGCACATGACCGGCAACGTATTCGCCGGATACCTGCTGGACGCGTTCTTCAACCTGTGCGGGGTGATGACGGACCAGTCCATCCTGCTCATCGGGATGATGACCGAGGGCATCCACACCCCGTTCCTGTCCGACCGTGATCTGGCCCTGGAGAACGTCCGCTACGTGCGCCGCGCGGCCGGGCGGCTCGGCGCCTCGTTCCGGCCGGAGCCGGACGGCTTGGTCGCCCAGCGGGCCCGGCAGGTCCTCGGCGAGGCCGTCGACCTGCTGCGTACGATCGGCTCGCAGGGACTGCTGAACGCGATCGCGGAGGGCACGTTCGGGGTGACGAAGCGCCCTCCCGGCGGCGGCCGGGGCCTGGACGGAGTGGTCGAGCGCGCCGAGGGCTACTACAACCCCGCGGCCGAGCTGCTGGAGGCCGGTCGGGAATCGGCGCGGCCTGTGGAGGTGACCAGATGAGCCCGACCGGGAGAGTAGGGGTGGTGCGGCCGTACGGCGACACCACCGGCGACGGGCGGGTGCAGCTGTCGTTCACGCTGCCCGTGCCGTTCGGCGATGAGGCCGAGCGCGCCCGGGCCGAGGGCGCCGCGCTGCAGCTCGCGGCCAAGATGGGCCTGGACCCGGCGATGGTCGTGCACGCCAAGGGGATGGGACCCGACTTCACCTTCTTCATCGTCTACGGGCGGGTCGGCCACGTGGTCGACTTGTCGGCCGTGACGGTGGCCGAGCGCGAGTTCCCCGTGCTCCCGGCGGCGGAAGTGAACCTGCGGATCCGTTCGGCGCTCGGCCGCAAGCTGGTCGTGGTGGGCGCGTGCATCGGCACCGACGCGCACACGGTCGGCATCGACGCGATCCTGAACGTGAAGGGGCATGCGGGGGAAAAGGGGCTGGAGTACTACCGGGAGATCCGCGTGGTGAACATGGGCTCGCAGGTCAGCGTCGCGGACCTGGTCGCCCGGGCCGCGGCCGAGCACGCCGACGCGGTCCTGGTCAGCCAGGTGGTCACCCAGCGTGACGCCCACCTGTCGAACACCCGGGAGATGGCCGGGGCGTTCCGGCGCGAGCTCGGCGAGCGCCGGCCGCTGCTGGTGGTCGGCGGGCCGCGGTTCGACCCGAACGCCGCACGCGACCTCGGCGTGGACAAGGTCTTCGGCCGCGGCACCACGCCGCGCGAGGTGGCCAGCTACCTGGCCCACGCGCTCGCCCCGCAAGCTCCGCAGAGGGGTGCCGCGTGAACGGCGGCAGCCCGGTCGGCCTGTCCGTGACGCACCGCAGGTACGTGAAGTACGGAGACGCCCACTACGGGGGGAACCTGGTGGATGGCGCTTATGTGCTCGGGTTGTTCGGTGACGTGGCAACGGAGGTCTGCATCCGGGCCGACGGTGACGAGGGCCTGTTCGCGTCCTACTCCGACGTGCAGTTCCGCGCG
>JASHOE010000062.1 GCA_030041275.1 Streptosporangiaceae bacterium | reverse complement strand
CACGGATTTCCGGAAGGGCTGGCCCGAGGACCGGGACTGGGTGGCGCAGATGCGCGGCCGGCTGACCACGGAGCACTACATCGACACCGTGATGTACTTCTACTGGCACGATCCGTCCGACAGCGTGCAGGAGGGCCTGCGGCCCGGTCCCGTCACGCCGGCTGAGGACTTCGGGCCGCACTTCTCCTGGCATCCGGCGAGCACGCTGTGAGACTGGGCTTCATCGGGACCGGCCGGGTCGGGCTCGTGCTCGCGCTGTGCATGGAGCGCCACGGCGGCCATCAGGTCTGCGGTTACGACGTCAGCGACCGGCCCCGGCAGATCCTCGCCGGCGAGACCCCGCCCCCCGCCGAGGAAGGCATCGCGGAACTGCTGGACGGCAGCCGGATCGGGATGCTCCCCTCGGTCGCCGATGTCGTGGCCCGCTCCGATCTGGTGATGGTGTGCGTGCAGACCCCGCACCCGGGTGGCTGGACCGGCAGCACCCCGATGGAAGCGCCGTCCGACTTCGACTACAGCTACCTGATCCAGGCCGTCAGCGCGGTCGGGAAGGCCGCGGCGGAGCAGGACAAGCCGATCACCCTGGTCGTGGTGTCGACGGTCCTGCCGGGCACGTGCGAGCGGGAACTGCTGCCCCTGTGCCCGCCTCAGGTGAGACTGGTCTACGCGCCGTCGCTGATCTCGCTGGGAACCGTGGCGCGGGACTTTCTCGAGCCCGAGGTCGTGATCGTCGGCTGCCGGGACGCGGCGGACGCGCAGCCGTACCTTCAGGCGCTCCCGCTGCCGATGTGGCCGCTCGACAGAACGTGCGCCATGGATTTCGCCTCCGCCGAGCTCGCCAAGATGTCCTACAACCTCTTCACGGTGGCGAAGCAGGCGGTCGGCGCGACGATCGCACGGCTGGCAGACCAGTGCGGCGCCGACGCGGACAAGGTCGCGGCGGTCCTGTCCTGCGGGACTCGGCGGCTGCTGTCACCGATGTACCTGCGGGCCGGGATGCCCGCAGCCGGCCCGTGTCATCCCCGCGATGTCAGTGCGCTGGCGTGGCTCGGCGAGCAGGCCGGGGGCACAGCGGCCCTGCCGCTGTGCCTCGCCATGGACCGCGAGGACCATGCACGGTGGCTCGCCGGGATCGTCCGCCGGGAGCACGAGCGCACGGGCCTGCCGGTGTTGCCCCTCGGTGCCGCGTACAAGCCCGGCACTCGCATCACGGCGGGTTCTGCGGCCATGCTGGTGTGGCAGTATGCACAGGACCTCGCCGACCTCGTGTTCGATCCGATGGGCGCGCTGCCCGAAGGTCTTGGCCCGCAGATCTTCTTTATCGGCTGCGCCGAGCCGGAGTTCGCCACCTACGAGTGGCCTCCAGGCTCGGTCGTCATCGACCCCTTCGGGTACATCCCGTCCCGCGAGGGCGTGACCTTGATCACGCCAGGACGCAGGCGGCCCTAGCCGCGCGCCAGGAACACGTCGTTGCGGTGGTGCCAGTGATCGCACGGCCGGGGCGCAGGGCGGCCTGGCTGTCCCCCGTTGCACATCTGCCACAGCCACCGCTGGCCGCCCGGCCCGGTGTAGCTGATCCAGCAGCATGAGTAGCTGGTCGGCTCGGTTGTCGCGACCATCTCCATGTACGTCGCGAGACGTTCCAGGAGGGCGCGCCGCGCGCCTGCCTCGTGGGCGTCCTCCGCCGCTATCGCGGTCTGCACGTCTCCAATCCTTGCATGCGAGGTGACCTGAGTGCCCTACGTCAACTTCCCGCCCGGCATGCGCTCACTGGCCTTCACCGACGGGCTGCCGCCAGCCACCGCCTCCCGCGAGGGCGGCCGTGTGGAGCTTAGCGACGAGCGCGCGAGAGCGGTTGACGCGATGACCGGCAACGGCGACGCAGGTCTGGTGACCGCCCGGTTCCGGTCCTACGGCGGCACTAAGCGGGGCCGGGTCTGCTCCTGCTCGCCGACTATCTGGAACGCGTGGACAACGCAATGTCCCAAATGTAAGAGCCTTACGCTACCTGAGTAACGGTGAGCCGTCTCTGCCACTCCTCGACGTACTCTCCCCGGCGTCGCAGGAGGTCTGGCTTATCGGCGATACCTGCCCCAGTGTTGCACGGCGAGCACAGAAGGCCCCTAATGCACTGACCGCACGAGCGGGCGCTCGGGCAGCACGCGTGGTCATGGTCGACAGCCAGGCGCTTCTTTCCCGGCGGTGAGCCGCAGATCGCGCATACTCCGCCCTGCTCCTGGAACTTGGCCTCATAGTCCTCCAGTCGCATGCGGAACATGGTCCAGAGGTGCCCGCGCGCGGTGTAGTTGGGATCCGCCGCCCGCTTCTTCCGCTGGTTTCGCTTGCTCTTCTCGTTGAGCCGATCTCGGTTCGCGAGGTGATAAGCGGCGTCCTTCGCGTTCGCGCACGGCTTGCAGAGGTACTGGTGGCCGTCCCAGCTCGATGAGTTGCGGTAGAAGTCGTCCAGCGGTTTGACCGCCCGGCACTTTGAGCACCGCTTGGAGCCTGGCCAGAATGCGCTGAGTTCAAGTCCGCCCGCCATTGACAGCTCACCGGTGGCGAGCAGCGACTCAAGCTCGTCGATCGTGAACAGGTCGGTGGCCGTTGCCACCTTTCGTGGCGTGCCGAGGGCGACCAGGTGATAGAGGCCATGTGGGAGCGCTCGGTGCACGTACCGAGCGGACTTAATGACTACCAGCCGCTGACCGAAGGCAGCAATCCGCGCTCGGTTCGCGCGCACTTTCTCGCGCCGCTGGTCCGCGGTGAGTTGCTTGTACGGCAACTTCTCCGGCGTAGCCTGCACGTGTTGCACCTCTCTGTCAGGTGTGGCCACGCCCCCGGCCGGCTAGCTCCCGGCGCGGGGGTCTCGCATAGAAGATTCTAGCGAATCTGGCGCATCTTGGTGCATGTATCAACCACC
>JASHOE010000061.1 GCA_030041275.1 Streptosporangiaceae bacterium | reverse complement strand
CCGCCGGGCGCGACCGCGTCCCACATCCGCGCCAGCACGTCGACGCGCCCGGACAGGTGGAACAGCACCAGCCGCGCGTACACCAGGTCGAACGGACCGCCAGGAATCGGCTCCGCGGAGCTGAGGTCATGCGTCTGGACGGAGCACTGCCGGTGACCCGCGTCGTGCAGCATCGCCTGCGTCATCGCGCCGAGCGCAGCGTCCGCGTCGATGCCGAGCACGCGGCCGGAAGGCCCGACCCGGTCTGCCATCGCGCGCATCGTCTCGCCCGGCCCGCACCCGGCGTCCAGGCAGCTGTCGCCCGGTCGCAGGCCGACTTCGTCCAGCAGCCGCGCGGTTGCCTTGTTCCACGCGCGGGCCTGGAGCCGGAGTCGTTCGTACTCTTCCGGCGTGTGCCCCAGCGCATATGGTGCCTGCGGCCGCTCGGTCTCGGTGGTTCGCACTGTCGCCCCCCAAGGTTCGTTGCCATGCGTCAGTTGGCTCTATGGCAAGCATTGAGGGAAGGGAACGGGGTGTCGTTGGGCTACCGTGCAGGGCACTTCACAGTGAGTGCAGACATCCGGTACTCGGCCGGTGGCAGGCCGTGCACGGCGCGGAAAGCCCGGCTGAAGTCGCAGGCACTCGAGAAGCCCCACCGCCCCGCGATGGCCGCAACCGGCCGGGCAGCCAGCGCAGGATTGGAAAGGTCCTGGCGGCACGATTCCAGCCGGCGCTGCCGGACCCAGCCCGCGACGGTCAGTCCCTCGTCGTGAAACAGCTGGTGCAGGGAGCGCAGCGAGATGTGGTGCGCAGCCGCGATCACGCTCGGCGTCAGCCCCGGATCACCGAGATGCTGCTGGATGAAGGCCTGAACGGTGGTGAGCAGGGCATGCCTGCGCGCCTCTTGAGTACCGGACGCACCGACATCCTGCTCGCGCGCCAGCCGGGTCGCCAGGACCTCCAGCGCGGCGGCGGAGAGCCGCGCCGCCTCGGCCGGGCTGTAGTGATCGACATTGCGGGCCAGCTGAAGGAGGAATTGCGCGGTCAGGTCTCCCAGTCCGGCGCTGGCTCCGAATCGCACGGCGGCCAGCTGGCGGAGCGCGCTGCGGGGCAGCGACAACAGCGACGGCGGGAACATGAAGCTCATCAGCTGCAGCGGCGTGTCTCCGTCGGCACCGCACCGCACCTCATACGGACGCCGCGTGTCGTAGAAGGCGAACTCACCCGGCGAGACCTTGGCCTGCCGGCCACCCTGGCTGATAACGCAGGAGTTGCCGCTGCACACGAGAGCCAGCTTGATCATGTCGGGGTCGGCCTGGGAAATATGCTGCGGGGTCCGGTACACGGTGATCGGCATGATGTCCATGACGACGATCTGCATGGCGCCCAGGCCGCTCTTGCGGAACACGCCCCGGTAGTCCCCGAGGAAGGGACCGCATTCCATCGGCACCCACGTCGTGGCCGTCAGCTGCCGGAAGAAGTCGCCAAGGTCGGCCGCAGGCACGTCATCGGTGCGAATGAGTGTGCTCATCGTTCTCACACCACTGATCGGAAGTAGTCGCGCTGTACATACCCGTTATGTAATGGCCAGCATAACGGATGGCAAAGGGACCGTAAAGCAGTTTTCTAGAGTATTGCTCTAGACTGATGACGAGGCGATACCCGGCCGTCGCCCACGCTGAACCTTTGGAGTCCGCCCGCGCATGCCCAGCTCTGAGCAGGTACCACGCATCACCGCGCCCGCACCGCGTCGCCGCGGGCCAGCGAGCACCGAGGAGGGGCAGCGTAGCCGCGAGCGCGTCCTGCAAGCCGCCCTGGACCTGATCACCGAGGTCGGCATCGACCAGGTGCGGGTTGCGGAGATAGCCAGGCGGGCCAGCATGAGTTCTGGCCAGGTCATGTACTACTTCACCAGCAAGGAGCACATCCTGCTGGAGACCTTGGCGTGGCAGGACAATCTGGATCTCATCCGCACCCGCGCCGTCGTGGCCAGGGTAAGGGGAGCCTGGCGGCAGCTAGAGCGCTTCATCGGGATCTATCTGCCCACCAGCCCGGCAGACCCGAGCTGGATCCTCTGGTTTGAGGCCTGGGCGCGTGCACCGCACAACCAGCAGGTGAGTCAGTTCCTGGAAGACCTGTTCTCCCCCTGGCGCGAGACCCTTGCGGGCATCGTCGTCGGCGGTGTTGAGGAGGGGGCGTTCGCGCCGCCAGCCCTGATCGATGACTTCACCATCCGCTTTACGGCCATGCTGGACGGTTTCGCGATCCTGCGGCTCCGGCACCAGAACAAGCCATCCCGCCCGCACCTCATTGAGCTGGCGATGGCCAGCGCCCGCGCCGAGCTGACGCCGCCTGCTGGATGACGAGCCGCTCGGCAGTTCTCACGCCTGGCTAGGGAGCGCGGCAGCCCTAGGCGACGCACACTGCTTTATCGCCACCTGACACGGTCTCGCGCGTCAGCTGTAGCGCTCCGCTTCGCCTCGACCCGAATGTTCTCGGCAGCCAATCCACTCAGCCTCAACCATGGGCGGCGCCCACTAGGGCAGCTAGGCTTCGCGAACGAGATCTCCGGCCTTCGAGAAGGCGCTGACGCCGTCAGAGTACCCGAGCTCTTCGAGTGCCATCAGCTTCCCTTTATCCGTCTCGAGGCGGTGCCCTAGAAGCGACGGGTCCGATGGCGACACGCGCACGATCTCTACACCGCAGAGCGTGCCCACATCGAGGAGTGCGTCTGTCACGTCACCCAAGGGGTTTCTAGTCAGCATCAGGGACCGCACCATCGGAGATATACCAGGCGCATACCTCAAAATCCGCGCCTCACGGCCGGTGGCTTCTACGCCCAGGGTGCCGGGCGAGACGCTAGAAATTGCCACAACTCGACGAGGCTCTGTGCGCAGCGCCCGCATAAGTGGCAATGGATCTGTAATACCACCGTCGACATACCGCCGACCCTCGATAAAGACGGGAGTTGGGTAAAGCACAGGGATGGCCATGGTGGCGGCCAACCCTAGGGCAAGATCATGATCTGACGCGGCAGCGCTCAGGTCTAGATATCTGGGTCTAGCAGTATCTGCATCTGTCAGTGATACTTCGAACAGCAGACCGGACTCGCGCAGGTTATCGGCACCCACACTGGTCACCGCGGTAGTGACACCTACTAAATAGTCAACATCGACTATCTTTCGCAGCCTGCGCTGGTCAATAAAACGAGGCCCAGCAAGCTGCGCGACCAGCTGTGAGCCCATCTCCTTAACGCTGCTAGCCGAAGCAGCTGTTATGTTACTAGCCAGCACCATAGCCGAGATACAACCGGCACTAGCCGCGTGAATCGACCTGACGCTAGATGCCCAGCCACGATCTACCAGGGCGCGCACAGCGCCGAGGCAGTAAATCGAGCGCATCGCCCCGCCCTGGATGACCACTGAGATCATATCTTCATCCTCTCCCCTTGAGCGCATCACTTGCCAGCGAAGTAGCTCAAAATCTGCACTATCAGCGCGCCGAGCGATATGAGAACGCTCAGGGCCCCAACGACCAGCCAGTGAGGCCTAATTGGGACCGAAGGCACGCTCGACACGAGCTCCAAGCGCTTGTACGCAACCAGCGTCTGGAGCAGCCCCTGAACATCGGAGTTGTCCATTCCGGAAGAAATTTGCTTACCGATCAGCTCACGCATCGCACGCTTGTCGGCCCGCACTTGACGCCGGAAATTCCACGTTACGCTAGCAAAAACGTAGGTCACTACTCCATTGAACACGATCAGAACCAGCACCGTCATCAGCGTCCCGATGGCTGGCTGTAGGTAGAAGGACATCGCCCAGGAGCTCATAACGGTGCAAAGAACCCCAGCCTCGAGGTTCGAAACGATACGCCGGATGGCTGTCCAACCGAAGAGCCCGTCTGGATTAAGCATGTTCGCGCGAAATCGATAATCGTTACGGCAGCTGCGCAAGAATTTGACGTAAGACAATCCCAGAATTGCCTCCGCATATACCAGGTAGATGCCTAAGGCGCCGAAGATGATCCATAGTGGGCCGCCAGGGCGAAACGGGACCAGGCTAGCCCACCAGTGGCGATAGAGATCGCCGGAGCCAAGAAAGCTGAACAGTCGTCCCTCGAGCCGAAAGTTGATCAAGATGACCGCACCCAGTGAAAGCAGAGCCGCAAGTGGTGCGAACCGACCCCACCGCGCAAAGTTGGCATTAATTTGCGTGACGGCATCGGTGAGCGCCTCTCTGCCGCGCGGTGTCGTCGTAATGCAACCCGCCTTGTCCATATCGGTGTGGAGCGACGAGGCGTAACTGAATATCCCGTACACAAGATATACCGACGCCGCGATAGTAAATGTCAGAACGATGGCCGGGTAATCTCCTAGATAAGGAACTGTACGTCCCTTAGACGCTCCAGGATTGTGAAGTATGAACAACCAAAGGTTGTGCCACCAAGACCCGGATGGCGAAGACGTCGGCGCGTACAAGAGCTTCGACACGCCTGCTGCCCACGTGAGGCCAACGGTGGTGACCAACCCTGCTACGAGGCCGGCAAAGAGCGGCGGGACACGAAATCTGTTAAGCCTGGCGAGGAGCAGCGGTTCGATGGCAAACGGCGAGATGTCGGGCACAGGAGATGCCGAGCCGTCTACTTGGGTGTCCGCAACGTCGGACTGAACCATTTTCTCATCCTAGTGATACGGCAGCGATGATGGGCCGCAGGAGCAGACTGGATAGTCATGCAGCATCGGCTATTGACAGCCTCCGCAAGAGCCGAGCGTGCGACCTCAGTGCGCCAGCCAGAGTAGCATGCACAGGGTAAGAGATGCCAATGTCTGCCATTTCACGCCTTAGTCGCGCGGTTGCAGCGGGGAGCTCGAGGAAGGACAAGCTCGGGACGAGATGGTGAACTACGTGGAAGTTAGTCCCTCCGCTTAGCCACCACCAACAGCCGACAACGATTCCGACGTCGGCAGTACGCGCGAACTGCTCACATAATGGCCATCGTCGCGTGTAGTCAGTTCCGGCGTTGGAGAGGGCTGTATTGTGCTGCACCTGGGTGACTAGCGAGACCAGCAAGCCGCTGAGACCTTGGAATATGAGGAACAGGTAAGCCGCGAACCAGCCGTGTACCGCGAAGACTGGAAGCCAGATCACCAGCAGAGGTACATATTTGTCGAGAAGGAAGATGTAGCCGGGCGGCATTGAGCTCAAGCCTCGGTATCTTCGATATCGCGGTGCTAGCCAGCACTCTGCCGGCTTCAACATGTTCAGTGTCGCGAACGGCAATAGAAGCCACAGGTGGAAATGCTGAGACGTGTGCGCGCGACGCCACCTCTGTGCCGCGGAGACCCGAGCAAACAAGCCGAACTGGATGTCCGGATCGAATTCTGGATTTCCTACGTAAGTATGATGCAAGCGCACGTGTTTGTAGTCCCACCAGCGAGGGCTAAATCCGACAGGAGATGAAGCCATCCTTTCTATAAAGCTCGCTGCTAATGAAGGCATGCCTGTCGTCTTGTGGACCGCGTCGTGATACCAAGATCCCAGCATCGAGACTGTAGCTACGCTAAACATTGCGAGCGGAATTAGGTTTTGAGGGAAAGGGAGGAGCAGTAGGCCTGCATATCCGGCTGCTTGCGGTATGGCGCGCGAGAGAAGGTCCAGCACCAGGTGGCGACGGCTAGCCCGCTGGCGGTTGCGAAGCTCCCTGCAGCGGAAGGCTCGGAGCCGACTCTCCAGCAGTTCACATCGGAGCGACTGGACGGTCGCAATCTCCGTTTGCTGACTTGCCATCGCCCCGTTCCTCCCCAAAGCGAAGCGAGCGCTACGCCCGACAGGTCGGACGATATGGCCCAAGGTACTATAAATCTGGCGCTGGCACTGGCAGTTAGGAGGCTACGGAGGTAGCCCAGATAGGGGTCTGGTCAATGGCAGAGGCCGCGCTTAAGCTCATGGCAACCGGATGCCCGTGTTCTGTCAAGTGGGAGCCATGGACGCCGTTCACTCCGACAAGGTCTGGCAAGGACTGACGCACGGGTACAGCCCTGAGGGTATTGGCTACTATTTCCGTGCTGGCAGTGGACCCGTAGCTGTTGTCCTTATTCACGGAATGGGTGGCTCAGCGAGGAACTGGCGCTTAGTCGTTTCGCTGCTTCCAGCCGATCTCCCGTTGATACTGATCGACCTTCCTTGGTGTGCGACGAGCACTGCTTATCACGGTGCGTCAAGCCCGGATGGTCTCGTCGATGCTGTGTCAGCGTGCGTGTCGCAACTCTGGCCGGGCCGCGTAATAGTCGCGGCCCACTCGATCGGCGGATTCTTCGGTTGGACGTTTCGAGAGCTGGGGACTACGAGCGTCGATAGCCTCGTCCTAGTGTCCGCAGATTTGTTCTCACTGGTGCCAATTCTTAGGCATCCGTTGCGCCTCGGCTCCCTGAGACTTCGCATAACACTGTTCCATGCACTGCTACTTTCTCTCCTGAAGCCTCCACGTTTTCTGAGGGCCGCTACTAGCCATTCGTCGCTTGTTCGCCATATCATTATGTGGCCTTTGCTGAACGCCGCTCTAATCGGTGACGACGCGGAGGTGGGTGAATGCTTCGAAGGCAACGGTGGCGTAGGCGGAGTGCGCATGATAATGCGGTCACGCACCATTGATCTTCTTAAGCTCGCCGCGACGAACCTTAGGCCGACCGTTCTCATTTACGGCGCCAAGGATCCTCTGCTAAGGGAGAGCGATCACGTCGAGATGGCTTCCCTGCCGACGACAATGGCGGTCTGCCCTCTCGCGGATGTGCGTCATTTTCCCATAATGGAGCAGCCATCTGCTGTTGCCGAACTTATAAGCGAGCAAGTGGCCGTCTCGTCTGGAGAACGTTCATCGAGTTTTGGGTGACCTCGCAACCTGACGGTCGGCCTGCACGAAGGCTCGTGGATCCGGCAGACCATTGCTAGGTTCCTGGGACTTCGGCAATCGGCGGCTGAGATCAAGCAGCTGGGGCAGCCGCTGAGGGCATGCCGCGCTGTGGGCGACCCTCTAGACACAGTTGAGGATTCTCGTCGCATCACGCCAGGCAACGCGGACCGGCACCTGGCCCGTCAGTGTGTGCCCGTGCCAGATCGCTTCCAGCGATGAACCCAGCAGATTTACTCGGTTGGATTTGGCGAGTCGGCGGAGCGATCGGCGATGTCGAGGGCTCGCTCCCAGGGGAAGTCGCCGACGTCAGAGTTCTCTACGCCGAACGGCTCCGCTGGGTGTTCTCCACGGAGTAGGACGTAGACCCCCTCGTCGCGGAGCTGCGCTATCGAGCGGCGGAACGGCTCCCGCGCGGCGAGCGGCTCGTTGACCCACGGCACCATCACCACCGGAACGCGCCGGCCGATGGCTTCGGCGATGACGCCCAGGGCATGCGTGTCGGTGATGCCCAGCGCGCTCTTGTTGACCGTGTTGAAGCTGGCAGGCGCGACAACTACTGCGTCGGGCCGCGGCGGTCGCGCATCAGAAGGCGACCGGTAGCCCACCTCAACTTTGTGGCCAGTCATTGCCTCGAGCACTGTGGCGTCCACGAACGAGAGCGCGTCGGGCGTCGGGACCACTCGCACTGCCCATAAGCGTTGCTGAGCTAGCCGGATCAGCGCACGCACCTCGGATGTGGGCGGCGCCCCGCAGACGACGACGCTCAATTCCCTGCTTACCGTGCTCACCTTCGCTCAGTCTTCGGTCATTCAGCGGATCCTCAGGGAGCCTAGCTGCAGGCGCTGCGTGGTGTCGGTGAGTCGGCGTAACGTTCGTGACGCTCCTGACGGTCGGCCGGATCGAGGATGGTGTTCGCAGAATGAACGGCGCGCATGAGGTGGTGGCGGCGTACTGGGCCGCGGCGGAGGCACGGGACTGGGACGCGTTCGGCGTGCTCCTGGGCGACGACGTTCTTTACCGCGGCCCGCAGACCAGGGAACAGGTGCGTGGGCGCGACGCCTACATCCGGTTCAACGTCGAGGGCTTCGCGTACGACTGGCACGCCACCGTGCAGCGGATCGTCGGCGAGGGCGCGCACGCCGCCAGCTGGATCGAGTTCACCGGGCCCGAGGGAGCACAGCCAGGCTTGTGCTTCTTCGAGCTCGACGATGACGGCAAGATCGCCCAGATCACTGACTTCTGGCCGGACCCGTACGAGCTTCCGGCCAGCCGCGCCCATCTGGTGGAGCGCTACTAGCGGCCCCGCGTCAGCTCCGAACTGGCTGACTCGCAACGCCCGCACTCGCGCGGCCGCTCAGTCGCCGCCGCGAACGGCTCGCCGCACTTCTGCAATAACGGAAGTGACACCAGCGACAGGAGGCTAGCCCCGGCCATGCCAGACAGCGACGCGTCGCTCATGGGCCTGGCTGCCTCAGGACAAGCCGCGCCGTTCCTTGATCTCATGCGCCGCCACGGCCCAGCGCCGCGACCTTCCTGCCGGTGCAGCTGGTCTCGGCCGCGCCAGGGACCGACACCTTCACGTTCACCTTCGCTTCCTCTCGCCGACAGCGGCCACCCAGGCCATGCTCACCCTGCCGCCGGTCCCCGCCGGCTTCACCAAGGTCAGCCTCGGCTAGCGGCCGCATGGACGAACTGGGCGACGCTACGGAAGGACGCGAGCGACTTACTGGAGCGCGCTCCGTGAGCCAGCTGCGCCCGAGCGCGGCCCAGGGCGAAACACCGACAAGCTGGCCGGGCATCGAACGGACGGTGGTCGCGTCCTGCGCGCTGCCGGCTGGTCCGCCCTGGCGCAGCGGGGTCAGCGGCCGGATCATGGAGGCCATGGGCGAGAGCACGCAGCTGGCGTCGATCCACATCTATCCGGTGAAGGCGATGCGCGCGCTCGACCTCGGCGAGTCACTCGTCGAGCCCTGGGGCCTGGCGGGTGACCGGCGCTGGCTCGTTGTCGATCCAGCGGGCCGGTTCATCAGTCAGCGAGAAGAGCCGCAGCTCGCCCGCGTCGTCGCCCGGTACGACGGCTCAGGACTTGCCGTCACCCTGGATGCACCGGGACGCGCGCCGATCACCGTCGGCGCCCCGCGCGCCGACGCAGGTGCGGAGCTGACTCCGGTCAGCGTGTGGCGCTCCCGCCTCGAGGCCGCCCTCGCCGGCCCGGAAGCCGACGACTGGCTGTCTGCTTACCTCAGCCGCCCGGTGCGCCTGGTCCACCTCGACGACCCGAGGCGGCGGGCTGTTGACCAGGAGTACGGCGCCCGCGGGGACACGGTCAGCTTCGCCGACGGCTACCCCCTGCTGCTCACCAGCGCGTCCTCCCTTGACGAGCTGGGAAAGTGGCTGGCCGATGACGGAGACGAGCCGGTGCCGATGAACCGGTTCCGTCCGAGTGTCGTGGTCGCGGGTGCCGAGCCATGGGATGAGGATCACTGGCGGCGGATCAGGGTCGGCGCCGTCCCGTTCCGAGTGGCCAAGCCGTGCGGTCGCTGCGTAGTGACCACCACCGACCAGGCGACCGGTGAGCGCGGCTCGCAGCCGCTGTCGATGCTCGGCCGCAAGCGCCGCTTCGGCCAGGATCTGGTGTTCGGCCAGAACCTGATCCCCGATGCGCAGGGGCGGATCCGCGTCGGCGACCCGGTAGAGATCCTGGAGCGCTCCGGCTGACCGGGCGCCCTGCTACCGCTCCGGACCCAGCTCCTTGCGCATCAGAATGCACTGGGTCTCGTAACGGACGAAGTAGCCCTCCTCGGTCTGGTCGTCCCAGCCCTGAGTCTCGCGGTCGAACTCGGCGTAACCCAGCCGCTCGTAGAGCACCCGGGCCCGCGGATTGCTCTCTTCCACCGCGAGCTCGGCGCGGCCAAGGCCGCGGCCGCGGATCCGCTGCTCGGCGGCCTGGATCAGCTGCGTACCGATCCCGAGCGACTGCAGCCCGCCGTGCACGGCGAGCTGCCACAGCGTTCCGGCGCCTGGGCTGCGCGCGTAGTCGATGCCACAGTGTCCCAGGGGGAATCCAGACGGCGGGCACGCGCACAGATAGTCGACCTCGCCGCGCTCGGCGCGATCCAGCGCGGTGGCGATGGAGACCAGGTGCGTCGGCGACCCGGACCAGCGGCACGAGGGCAGGTCCGCCCGGGTCAGGTCGCGGATCGTCATCGGCACGACGATGTCAGCCACAACTATGCAGCGTAGTGGGCGAGTGATACGGCCGCGGCCCGGCGGGGGACGTCGAGCGGTTGCTACCCCGTTCCGTTAAGAAGGCTGTTGACCTGCGTTCGCGTCCAGGTCGGTTAGGGCGAGGACCTCTTCCGGCGTGAATCCAGGTGCGACCTGCTCGACGACCAGGGCTCCGTTCCGGCGGCGGAACAAGGCCAGGTCGGTCACCAGGATGTCGACGCAGCCCTTTCCGGTCAGCGCGTAGCTGCAGCGCTGCACGACTTTCGCGCGGTCCCGGCTGTCGCGGTGCTCCATCATCACCATGACGGTGCGGCCGGAGGCCACCAGGTCCATCGCGCCGCCGATCCCGCCGCCGACCATGTCGGGGGTCTGCCAGTTGGCGAAGCTCCCCTCGGCGTCCACCTGATACGCGCCGAGGACGACGACGTCCACCCGGCCGCCGCGCACCATCTCGAACGCGGTGACGCTGTCGAAGTAGGAGACGCCCGGGCTCGGGGTGACCGGAAAGCCGCTCGCGTTGAAGACGTCGGGGTAGGTCTGGTCGTCGGGCACGATCTCGCCGTAGCCGAGGATCCCGTTCTCGCCGTGCAGGATGAGGTGCCGGTCGCGTGCGTAAGAGGAAAGGTAACTCGGGATGCCGAGCCCGAGGTTGACATACGAGCCCTCGGGCAGCAGCGACGCGGCCAGTTCCGCCATCTGCGGGCGCGTCCAGCCCGGCTTGCCATTGTAAGTGCGCGCTGCCTCGACGTCCCGGCGGCGGGGACCGTGCTTCGGCCCGATGTTGGGCACGGTTGCGCGGACGACGCGGGAGACGAAGATGCCCGGCAGGCCGATCCGCTCCGGCGGGATCTCCCCGGCGTGGACGACATCGTCGACTTCCACGATGGCGATGCGCGCGGCCTTGGCGAAGCTGGGCCCGAAGTGCTGGTTCGCGCCGCGGAACTCCACGTTCCCCAGCCGGTCGGCCCGGTGCGCGGCGACGAAGGCGTAGTCGACGTGAATCGCGGTTTCCAGCAGATAGGGCTTGCAGTCGAAGACCCGCACCTCCTTGCCTTCGGCGATGAGCGTGTCGACCCCGGTCGGCGTGTAGACGGCCGCGAGCCCGGCGCCCGCCGCGCGCAGCCGTTCCACCAGCGTGCCCTGCGCCACCAGCTCGTAGGTCAGCTCGCCGGCCCGGACGCGCTTCTCGATGGGCGACAGCCCGCCTGGCCTGGCGGTGAACGACGCGATCACGTGCCGCACCTGCCCGGCTTCCACCACGGCCTGGCCGGCCGGCGGGATGCCGTTGGCGACCAGGGTGAGGTTCTTGCTGCCGCGCTCGGCCAGCGCCGTGAGCAGGCTGGCGGGCGCGCCGGCGGTCGGGCCGAAGCCGGTGACGGCAATCGACGCGCCGTCCGGAAGGTCGGCGATCGCGTCGGCGGGCGAGGCTACGAGCTTGTCCATGTCTCTAGCCTGCGTCTACAGGAACGGGGTGACAACGGTCGAGGATTCGTCTCGCAGCGCGCTCGTTTGGTGCTATCCGACAAGTCCGCAGGTGAGCGACGCCGCCGCGAGCGCGCGTGAGCGTTCACCGTGCCGGGCCTTCTTTGCAGCGAGCCTGCTTCACGAGCAGGGAGCCACGCTGTGGCAAGCCGCCGCCAAGGTGCGGTGGCTACGCTAGCGGCGGCGCGTTCCGGTCGATCTGGTCAAGGAGCGAGATGCGAGTCCTGATCGCGACAGCGGGCGGGCGAGGGGACGTCGCGCCCTTCACCGGCCTTGCGGCGGCCGTCCGTGCTGCCGGGCACAGCGTGACGATCACCAGTAACGACGAGTACGAGAGCCTCGTCGTCGGCTGCGGGCTGGACTTCCGGCCGTTACCTGGCACGCACGGCATGTTTGATGACCAGATGCTGATGCAGGACAGCGCTGCGCCGATAGCGACTATCCGGGTGATCAGGCGAGTGGTTGAGCAGATTCGGACGGTCCAGAAGGCAGTGATCGCGGTTGCCAGGCAGGAGGCGCCCGACGTCCTTGCGCTGACGGGGATGGCCACGCTCGGCGGCTATCGCATTGCGAAGGGATTAGGCCTGCCCGGCCTGGATTTGCTGCTCCAGCCAGCGCAGACAACCGCGGATTTCGCGCCTTCGATCGTGGTAGGCCGGTCCTTTGGCCGCACAGGGAACCGGCTCGCGGGAATCGCGACCACGGCCGCGTTCGGGGCCTTGGAGGGGCCGGCAAAGCAGATCAGGCACGAACTCAGGCTGCCTCGCCGCCGGATCCGCGAGGTGTTACGCGGGCAGCCGGTCGGCCAGCGCTGGCCGGTCCTGCACGGCTTCAGCCCGGCTGTTGTTCCGCGTCCCACGGACTGGCCGGAGAGCCATCAGGTAACCGGCTACTGGTGGCCGGAGCGGCCAGCAGCCTGGACCCCGCCAGCGCAGCTGGAGGATTTCCTGGCATCTGGCGCGCCGCCGGTCTTCTTTGGGTTCGGCGACATGACGCCAGATAACACCAGCGACTTCATCGAGTTGGCCGCCGAGGCCGGGCGGCAGGCAGGCGTGCGGCAGGTGATCCAGGCGGAGGAGGCTGGCCCAACCGCAGCCGACGGACAGCAGCCCGGGGACTCGATCGTGATCGGCGACGTGCCGCACGACTGGCTGTTTCCCCGGATGGCCGCGCTGGTACATCATGCTGGCGCGGGCACGGCGGCTGCCGGCTTTCGTGCCGGTGTCCCGGCCGTGGCCGTGCCGGTCCTCGCCGACCAGCCCTTCTGGGCGGCCCGGATAGCCGCGCTGGGCGCAGGACCTTCGCCCATTCCGCGTAGGCAGCTGTCCGCCGCCTCACTTGCGGCGGCCATCCGCGATCTCGTTACGCGTCCGTCGTACCGGACGCGTGCCGAGGCACTGTCTACGCAGCTGGCTCACGAGGACGGCGCTGCCCCCGTCATCACGATGCTCGAAAGCCTCAGCGATGACTCTTCAGCTGGCTGA